>DASUSP010000233.1:0-6260 GCA_036375035.1 Candidatus Limnocylindria bacterium | reverse complement strand
GTCGACCTGGGCGACGTGGCAGCCGGCGAGATCCTGCGCGTGGGATCCCTCCGACTGCTTGGCGAGGTCCTGTCGGTGGACGGCGACATCGCCACGGTGCAGGTCTACGAGGAGACCGCCGGCCTGCGCGTGGGTGACCCGGTGGAGGCCACCGGACGCCCGATGCTGGCCCAACTGGGCCCGGGGCTGCTTGGCAACACGTACGACGGTCTGCAGCGTCCGCTGGGCGCGCTTGCCGCGGGCGGCGCCGCGCGGCTGCGGCCCGGCCTCACGGCGCCCGCGCTGGACCCGGAACGCCGCTGGCGCTTCGAGCCGTCCCTCGCCGACGGCGCCACCGCGGGACCCGGCGACGTGCTGGGGACCGCGGCCGAGGGACCGCTGGAGCACCGCGTCCTGGTCCCGCCGGACGCCGAGACCGGCACCCTGCAGGGCCTGCGCGCGGGCGAATTCACCGTGAGCGAGCCGATCGGCAGCCTGGTCGGCGCCGATGGCCGGCGCCACGACCTGGCTCTCGCCCACGGCTGGCCGATCCGCCGGCCGCGGCCGGTGGCCAGGCGCCTGCCGGTGGACGAGCCGCTGCTCACCGGCCAGCGCGTGATCGACATGCTCTTCCCGGTGGCACGCGGCGGGACGGCGGTGATCCCCGGCGGCTTCGGGACCGGCAAGACGGTGGTGGAGCAGGCGATCGCCCGCTGGTCCGATGCCCAGGTGGTCGTGTACGTCGGCTGCGGCGAGCGCGGCAACGAGATGGCCGAGCTGCTGGCCGCGTTCCCGGAGCTCGAGGATCCCCGCACGGGGCGGCCGCTGCTGGAGCGCACCGTGCTGATCGCCAACACGTCGAACATGCCGGTCGCGGCCCGGGAGGCATCGGTCCAGCTGGGGGTGACCATCGCCGAGTACTTCCGCGACCAGGGCTACGACGTGGCGCTGCTGGCCGACTCCACCAGCCGATGGGCCGAGGCGCTGCGCGAGATCAGCGGCCGGCTGCAGGAGCTGCCCGGCGAGGAGGGCTATCCCGCCTACCTCGGCAGCCGACTGGCGGCCTTCTACGAGCGGGCCGGGCGGGCGGTGGCCGTGGCGGCCGGCGGAGGCCCGGAGCGGGTCGGGTCGCTGACCATCGTCGGGGCCGTCTCGCCGCCGGGTGGCGACTTCAGCGAGCCGGTGACCCAGGCCAGCCTGCGCCTGGCCGGCACGTTCTGGGCGCTGGACCCGGAGCTGGCCCACGCCCGCCACTTCCCGGCCATCAGCTGGACGCGCTCCTACTCGCTGTATGTCGGGCACCTGCGCCGGGCCATGGCCCGGCTGGCCGGCCCCGACTGGGAGGCGCTTCGCGCCGAGGCGGTGGCGCTGCTTGGCCGGGAGCAGCAGCTGCTCGAGATCGTGCAGCTGGTCGGGCCCGATGCGCTGCCGGACGATGATCGCATCGCGCTGGAGCAGGCCCGCATCATGCGCGAGACCTTCCTGCGCCAGCACGCCTTCGACCCGGTCGACGCCTCGCGGCCGCCGGACGTCCAGCTGGCCCTGCTGCGGGCGGTGCTCGCCGCGCGCGAGGGCCTGCGGGCCGCGCTGGACGACGGCGCCACGCTGGAGAGCGCCATGGCCAGCCCGGCACTGGTGGAGCTGCAGCGCGCCGGCTCCCTGGCCGGCGACGACGTGGTTGAGCGGCTCGACGAGCTCGCCGCCAGGCTGCGCCGCGGGGACGGGGCAGCCCCGGAGCCCCCGGAGGTGGCGGCATGACGCGCCTGGACCCGACGGCCCTCTCCCTGCGCACCGTGCGGGGCGTGGAGCGCCTCAACGGCCCGGTGCTGACGCTGCGGCACGTGCCTGGCGTTGCGCTGGGCGACGAGGTCACCATCCGCGACGAGGGCGGCGCGACGCGGCACGGCCAGGTGCTGGAGATCGGCGAGGAGGCCATCGCGGTCGAGGTCTACGAGGGGACCTCCTCGCTGAGCCTGGATGGCACGGACCTGGAGCTCGGCAGCGAGGCCTTCCGGCTGGGCGTCTCGGCCGAGATGCTGGGTCGGGCCATGAACGGCCGCGGCGAGCCAGTCGATGGCGGACCGCCGGTGGTGCCGCTGCGCCTGCGCCGCGTCGACGGCGAGGCGCTGAACCCGGCGTCGCGCGCCAACCCGAACGACTTCATCGAGACCGGAATCAGCGCCATCGACCTGCTGGCCAGCCTGGTGCGCGGCCAGAAGCTGCCGGTCTTCACCGGGGCGGGGCTGCCGGCCAGCGAGCTGGCGGCCCGCATCGCCACCGGGGTGCGGCTGCGCGGCGGCGAGCCGTTCGCCACCATCTTCGCCGCGCTGGGCATCACCCACCGCGAGGCCGACTTCTTCACCGACGCCTTCGAGGCATCGGGCATGCTCGACCGCGTCGCGCTCTTCCTGAACCTGGCCGACGACCCGGCCATGGAGCGACTGCTCACGCCGCGCTGCGCCCTGACGCTGGGCGAGCACCTGGCCTTCGACCTGGGGATGGAGGTGCTGGTCATCATCACCGACATCACCGCCTACGGCGACGCCCTTCGCGAGCTGGGCACGGCGCGCGAAGAGGTCCCCGGCCGGCGTGGCTACCCCGGCTACCTGTACACCGACCTGGCCACTCTCTTCGAGCGCGCCGGGCGGATCCGGGACCAGCCCGGCTCGCTGACGATCATGCCGGTGGTGACCATGCCCGATGACGACATCACCCACCCCATCCCGGACCTGACCGGCTACATCACCGAGGGCCAGATCGTGCTGTCGCGGGAGCTGCACGGCGCCGGCATCTTCCCGCCCATCGACGCGCTGCCCTGCCTGTCGCGGGTCATGAACGCCGGCATCGGCGAGGGACGGACCCGCCCCGAGCACCGTGCCGTGGCCGACCAGCTCTACGCGCTGTACGCCCGCGGCCGCGAGCTGCGCAACCTGATGGCGGTCATCGGCGAGGCGGCGCTATCGGCGGCCGAGACCCGCGTCCTGCGCTTCGCCGACGCGTTCGAGCGGCGCTTCGTGCACCAGGGCGCCGAGCGGCGGAGCCTGGACCAGACCTTCGACCTGGCCTGGGAGCTGCTCGGCGCCATCCCGCGCGACGAGCTGATCCGCATCCCGACCGAGGTCCTGGACCGATGCTGGCGCCCGGCCGAGGAGCCGAAGCGGTGAGCCTGCCGCGGACCAGGATGGGGATGCTGACCGGCAGGGCGCGGCTGGGGCTGGCGCGCCAGGGGCAGGCGCTGCTCGAACGCAAGCGCGACGCGCTGCTGCGCGAGCTGTACCGCGAGGTCCCGATCGTCTTCGCCGCCGGCGAGGAGCTGACCGCGGCGGCCGGCGCGGCCCGCCTGGCGCTGACCCAGGCCCGGACCTGGCTGGGCGGCGAGCCCGTGGCCGCCGCCGCCACGGCATCGGTCCGCGAGATCTCGCTGGAACTCGACACGGCCATCGTCATGGGGCTGGCGGTCCCGGCAGTCGCCCCTCGCAACCTGGTCCGCGGGGCGCACGAGCGCGGCCGCGAGCCGCTGGCCACGGGGGCGGCGCTGGAGCTGGTGGCGCAGCGCTTCGAGGAGGAGGCCACGGTCGCCATCCGGGTCGCGACCATCGAGGCACGCGTCCGCCGCCTGGCGGGCGAGATCCGGCGCACCAACAGCCGGGTCAACGCGCTGCGCACCCGGATCATCCCCGGGCTGGAGGCCGAGACCCGGGCCATCGCGCTGGCCCTGGACCAGCGCGAGCGGGAGGACCGCCATCGGTTCAAGCGCGTGAAGGAGCTCCGGGCCCAAGCCTGATCGCAGGGCGCGGACCCGTACACTGCGCCAGACCATGCACCGACTGCGGCTGACCGATGCCGATCGCCTGCTGCTGGCCCTGACCGTCCTGGTCAAGGTCGGCGTGCTGGCCATCGGTGCCGTCGCCTACTGGTGGCTGACCGGGCGCCTGGACGCGCAGGGCGCGCTGGAGGTCTGGAACCGGTGGGACGCGCCGCACTACCTGGACCTGGTGGTCTTCGGCTACCGCGCGGTCGACGCCGGCGACCTGGTGGGTCCCAACGGCTACCGCTCGGTATACCCCGGCGACCTGCCGCTCTACATCGTCTTCTATCCCCTCTTCCCGTGGGCCGCCACCGCGGTCAACGCCGTGCTGGACAACCCGCTGCTCAGCGCGTTCACGGTCTCGACCCTGGCCTCGCTGTTCGTGGCGCCGCTCATGCACCGCCTCGTGCGCCACGACCACGAGCCGGGGGTTGCGCTGCGGGCCGCCTGGTTCGTGCTGATCTTCCCCACCGCCTACTTCCTGCACATCGGCTACACCGAGTCGCTCTTCATGGCGCTGGTGCTGGGCGCCATGCTGGCCGGGCGCGGCCGGCGCTGGTGGCTGGCCGGCCTGCTGGGCGGGCTGGCGGCGCTGACCCGCATCAACGGCCTGGTCCTGCTGCTGGCGCTCGGCGTGGAGGCGGCCACGCAGTGGTCCGAGCAGCCCGCCGGGGAACGGCGGCTGCGGCCGGAGTGGGCGGCGATCGGGCTGGTGGCCGTCGGCTTCGCGGCGTATCTTGCCCTCAACCTGGTCGTCTACGGCGACGCGTTCGAGTTCCTGCGCGTCCAGCGCACGCACTGGTTCAAGGAGGCGGCACCGCCATGGGACGCCATCAGCGGCGCCTTCGGCTGGCTCTCCAGCGACGACCCGGACACGGTGCTGATGCACGGCGGCATGGAGCTGCTGTTCACCGCCATCGGCCTGGCCGGGGTGATCGCCTCCGCCTTCCTGCTGCGGCCGGCGCTCTTCGCCTGGATGACCGGCAACTGGCTGCTCTTCACCTCCACGTCGTTCCTGCTGTCGATCCCGCGCTACACCCTGACCCTCTTCCCGCTGATGATCCTGATGGCGCTGCTGACACGGCGTACCTGGGCGCTGGTGGCGCTGTCCGCCCTGTCCCTGGCCGGATTCGTGTACTTCGCCGCCCGCTTCGCCCTGGGCGACTGGGCCTTCTGATGGCCCGATGAGGGGGCTCGCGCTCGCCGCGCTCGCGGTGCTCACGGCGCTGGCGCTCGCCGGCTGCGGCGCGCCGGCGGGCAGCGCCTACCCGCTGCAAGCCGACCCGGACGCGCGCCGCTGGGGCGACGGCCCGTACGGCCTGGTGCTGCTGCCCGACGGGGATGCCGGCCCCGCCGCCTGGGACGAGCAGGCGCGCACCCTCGCCGGGGAGGGGATGACGGTGGTGGCGGTGGCGGACGGCTCGGCGAGCGTGGCGGCCGAGGCGATCAACGCCCTCCGCGCCGCGGGGGTGGCGCGCGTGGCGGTGCTGGCCGCCGGCAACGGGACCGATGCCGCGCTGCAGCTCGGCGCGGAGCGGCCGGAGCTGGTCGACCAGCTGATCCTGGTCTCGGCGCACGGCGACGTCGAGGACCTGGGCGTCTTCCCCAAGCTGTTTGTGGCATCCGAGGGCGAGGCCGCCGCCGCCGATGCGGAACGGATGGCGGACGCGGCGCCCGGGGACTGGAACGCGCTCTACCTGGCTCCCGGCTCCGATTCGGGGCGCACCATCCTCACCGGCGAGGCGGGGGACGAGGCGATGGAGGCGATCCAGCAGCGGCTCGAGGAACGGCGCTGAGGGTCAGGCAATCTGGAGGGCAACGAAACGTCCCGAAGGAACCGCGGCGACCGTTGATGTGATCTCCAGTCGGCCAGCTGCCCCTTCGGGACGACCCAATCATGCAGCCGGCCGGCCGTGTTGGCAAGCGGTGTTGTCCACCACTTTCGTGCGTTCCGGTGAAGTTATCCACACTCAATCCCCACCGAAGCCCACACCGCTCGCCCGCCGCAGCCCGGCGCGCCGGCGCGCACCCCGGACAGCGGCCGCCACGTCCGACACCCCCGCCCCGATGGCGCGAGCCACAAGCCCCGGCAGGGCGTCCAGCGCGGCCGGATCGTCCAGCGGCAGGCTGCCGGCCACGTGGCCGTCGGGGCGGATCAGCCAGGCGCGTGGCCCGGCCGCATCGTACGGGCCGGTCGACGCCGGGTCGGCGGCGCGCAGCACGGTCACGTCCCGCAGCGCCCGGTCCGGCCCGACCGCCAGGACCCGCACCCGGCAGGGTTGCGCCGCGCGCGTGGCGCGAACCGCGGCCGCGGCCGCCTGGCGCGGGTCCCGCAGGCCGGCCAGCAACACCGCGAACTCGTCCCCGATCACGTCGCGCAGCCGCTGGACCGGCTCGCGCGCGGCACCGAGCCGCTCGCAGGCGAAGTCGGGCGCCACGTCGCCGTGCGCCGCAAGGCCGGGCCCCGGGTCGC
>DASUSP010000232.1:0-2082 GCA_036375035.1 Candidatus Limnocylindria bacterium | reverse complement strand
CACCAGTCGGTCCCGTCGGTGATGGCGTCCACGTCCAGCTCCACGCCATCGACCAGCTCGTCGACGCGCAGCGGCCAGCCGATGTCCGTCTCCAGCAGGGCGGCCAGGTCGGTCACGTCGCGGATGACGGCGATCCCCCGGCCACCGATCACCCACGAGGGCCTGACGATGACCGGCAGCCCCAGCCCCTCGATCGCGGAGCGTAGCCCCGCCTCGTTGCCGGCGAGTACGCCCCGCGGGCCCTCGATGCCCAGCTCGTCGAGCAGGGCGGCGAAGCGCTCGCGGTCCTCGGTGGTCTCGATCGCCGCGGCGGTAAGCCCGGCGATCGGCACATCGGCGTATGCAAGGTCCTTGGCAAGGTCGATCGCCGTCTGGCCGCCGAAGGTGAGCACCACGTGCGGCGGCTCCCCGGTGAGCGCCCGTTCGTGATCGATCACATCCAGCACGCTCTCGGTATCGAGCGGCTCGAAGTAGAGGCGGCTGCAGGCGTCGTAATCGGTCGACACCGTCTCGGGGTTGTTGTTGATGACAACCGCGTCCAGGCCCATCGATCGGATGGCCCACGCGGCCCGCACGCTGCAGTAGTCGAACTCGATCCCCTGCCCGATGCGGATCGGGCCGGAGCCCACCACGATCACGCTGCGCCGATCGGCGGGCGGCGGCACCTCGGGCAGTGCGTAGGAGCTGTAGAAGTACGGCGTCTCGGCCGGGAACTCGCCGGCGCAGGTGTCCACCCGCCGGTACGAGGGCGCGATCCCGGCGCGCACCCGGGCGCGGCGCACGGCGACCTGCGGGACGCCGGAGAGCGACGCGATCTCGCCATCCCCGAAGCCGATGCGCTTGGCCGCCAGCAGCGGCGCACCGACCACCTCGCGTTCGGCGTCAACCAGCTCGGCCAGGCGCTCGGTGAACCACGGTGCGATCCCGGTGGCGGCGCTCAGCCCGGAGGCGTCGGTCCGGCCATGGCGCAGGAGCGCGACCATGCGCCACAGGCGCGTGTCGGTCGCCTGCAGGAAGGCGTGCAGGTCCTCCGGAGCCCGATCGGCGATGCCCCACGCCGGGTCCTCCCAGGTCCAGCCGCGGCCGCGCGGCTCGAGTGAGCGGATCGCCTTCAGGAGCGCCGGCCCGAACTCGCGATCGATGGCCATCGCCTCGCCGGTGGCCTTCATCTGGATGCTCAGGCGCCGGTCGGCGGTGGGGAACTTGTCGAACGGCCAGCGCGGCAGCTTGACCACCACGTAGTCGACCGCCGGCTCGAAGGCGGCCGAGTTGCCGCCGGTCGCCGGGTTGGGCAGCTCGTGCAGGCGCTTCCCCAGCGCCACCAGGGCCGCCACCCGCGCGATCGGGTAGCCGGTGGCCTTGCTGGCCAGCGCGGATGAGCGGCTGACCCGCGGGTTGACCTCGATGACACGGTAGTCGGAACCATCCGGCGAGACCGCCAGCTGCACGTTGCAGCCGCCCTCCAGCTTCAGGGCACGGACGATCTTGAGGGCGCAGCGTCGCAGGCGCTGCACCACCGGGTCGGGCAGGGTCTGGATCGGTGCCACCACGATCGAATCGCCGGTATGCACCCCCATCGGGTCCATGTTCTCCATCCCGCAGATGGCGATGGTGGTGTCGGCGGAGTCGCGGATCACCTCGAATTCGATCTCGTACCAGCCCAGCAGGCTGCGCTCCGCCAGGACCTGCCCGATGGGGCTGGCCGCCAGGCCCGCGGCGATCCGGTGCCGCGCCTCGTCGACGGTGGAAGCGAAGCCGCCGCCGCCGCCGCCGAGGGTGAACGCCGGGCGCACCACGACCGGGGCGTTCAGGTGTTCCACGAACGCCAGCCCTTCCTCGAGGGTCTCGACCACCGCGCTCTCCGGAACCGGCTCCCCGATCCCGGTGACCAGGTCCCGGAATCCGCCCCGGTCCTCCGCGGCCCGGACCGCGGCCAGCGGGGTGCCCAGCACGCGGACGCCGTGGCGCTGCAGCACGCCGGCATCGTCCAGGGCGACCGCCAGGTTCAGACCGGTCTGGCCGCCCAACGTGGGGAGCAGCGCGTCGGGCCGGTGCTCCTCGATGACGCGCTCCAGGTAAGCG
>DASUSP010000231.1:0-5135 GCA_036375035.1 Candidatus Limnocylindria bacterium | reverse complement strand
AGCTTGTTGCGGTCCTCCTCCAGGTTGTCCTGGGTCTGGACCAGCAGCCCGCCGCCGATGCGCTTGAAGTCGAAGTTGCCGATGCCCAGGTCCTCGCCGTCGCCGGTCGCCGGCGGCACCTCGATGATCTCGAAGCCCTTCTTGGTGCGCAGGATCTCGAGCGCCTCGGTGGTGTAGCCGGGCGCAACGATGGCCTCGAAGAACCCGGGCCGGATGGCACGCGCGGTCGCCTCGTCCACCACGCGGTTGGCACCGATGATCCCGCCGTACGCCGAGACGCTGTCGCCCTCCAGCGCCAGCCGGAACGCCTCGGCCAGGTCCACCACGCTGGCCAGGCCGCACGGGTTGCCGTGCTTGACGATCGTGACGGTGGGCGTCTTGAAGTCGCTTGCGATGCTCCACGCCGCGTCGAGGTCGAGCAGGTTGTTGAACGATAGGTCCTTGCCGGCGATCTGGCGTGCGCTGCTGATGGTGCCGTCGCCCTGCGCCGGATCGGCGTAGAAAGCGCCCATCTGGTGCGGGTTCTCCCCGTAGCGCAGGTCCGACTTCTTCTCGACCACCAGCGTCATGCGGCTGGGGAACAGGTTCCCGGCCTGGCGGTTCAGGAAGCTGGCGATGTGCGCGTCGTAGGCGGCGGTGAGCGCGAAGGCCTCGGCCGCCAGCTTCTGCCGCGTCTCGGGGCTGATGGCGCCCAACGACCTGAGGTCGCGCAGGACCGATGCGTACTGGGTCTTGTCGCTCACGGCAGCCACGCCCGGGAAGTTCTTGGCCGCGGCCCGCAGCAGCGCCACGCCGCCGATGTCGATCTTGTCGAGCGCCTGGTCAAGGGTCGTGGCCGGGTCGCGAACCGTCTCCACGAACGGGTAGAGGTTCACCACCACCACGTCCAGCTGCTCGATGCCGTGCTCGGCCAGCTGGGCCAGGTGGTCCGGCTGGTCCCGCCGGGCGAGCAGCGCGGCGAAGATGCTGGGGTGGAGCGTCTTGACCCGGCCGCCCAGGATCTCCGGGGAGTCGGTGAGCTCGCTGACCGCGCGGACCTCGATCCCGTTCTCCGCCAGGTGCGCCCGGGTCCCGTCGGTGGCGAAGCACTCAACGCCGGCCTCCTGGAGCCCCCGGGTCAGCTCAACGATGCCTTCACGGTCCGATACGGAGAGGAGAGCGCGCAAGAAGCGACCTCATGCTGCGGCGAGCCATGTCCTGGGCCGGGGGACGCGATTATAGCCGCCGCGGACGGTCTGCTAGACTCCCGGCCCCATGAACCTGCTCGTCGATCCGTTCACCCCCATCAACTTCCCCGACCTCTTCACGCTCATGTGGCTGGGGGCGCTGGTGATCGTGCTGGGCGCCATCTTCGTGTACTCCACCGCGCAGCGCCGCTACCGACGCTATCCGGAGCTGCTGGCCCTGCACGAGTGGGTCTTCTGGTCGATCGTGGTGACCTGGGGCGTCATCCCGCTGCTGGTCGTGATCCACGTGCCGCTGCTGCTGATGCTGCTGATCGTGATCCCGGGCATGGCCGTCGCCGTGTGGGCCACGTTCGTGAAGTTCCCTCCGCGGATCGCCGCCATGAACGACGAGATCCGTCGCCGCCGCTTCGTCCCGCCGCCACGCCGCGGTGAGCGCGAGCGATCGCGCCCCACTCCCGCCGGCCGCCGCCGCAAGCACCGCTAGCGCACTACGGGTCCTCGCCGCGACCGTTGCCCGGGGGGACGGCCGCGAGGTAGTCGATCTCGATCGAATCCACCACGTCGAACAGCTCGCGGGTCTGCGCGGCCGTCACAGCCTCGCTGGCAGCCCAGATGACGAGACGCTCGTCCTGGACGTCCAGGATCCAGAGGGTCGCCCGTTCACCTTCGCGCATGCTCTGCGCGAAGCCCGGCCACCCCACGGTTCGCAGCAGCAGGCCATCCGCGCAATCGCTCCCCTCCGGCGCCGTCATCGTCACCCGCTTCCCGAGGTAACCATCCACCCTGACGTCGGTGACGTCGTGGATCCGCCAGCCGTGGGCCTCGGTCAGGGCCGTGGCCAGGTCCGCTGCGGATGGGCCGACCGGAGGATCGCGCAGCACATACTCAGGCCCACAGGTATCAACGTAGAGGTTCACCGGGACCGCCAGCGTCACCCACTTGTTCTGACCCCACAGCAGGCCCTCGACGGTGACGCGTTCCCATTCGTCGGGGAGCGTAAAGCGGACGCGGATGACGGCGGAACCGGAGCGGCCTCCGCCGGTTGCCAGGTCGACGTAGTAGGTGCCGGGTGGCATGACGGTATCCGGCTGGAGGTGCCAGGGGATCGGCTGCTCCGGCTCCGGCCGCAGGTCGATCTCGTCCCGTTCCCACGGCAGGAGCTGAAGGCCGATGGCGATAGCCCCACCCACCAGGAGCACGAGCAGCATCGCTGCCGCGGCGAGGATCAGGTGCCGCCGCCAGCTGGTCACCGCGTCAGGCCGCACCGGCTCCGTGTCCGGGATCGACCAGACGCCGGCACGCAGGTTCGGAGACATCGGTCCAGCCGCCTCCACCTGCTCGCGGTACCAGGTGCGCAGCTGCCGTTCGAACTCGTGCTCGGTCATAGGAGTGCTCTCTCGGCGTCGGCGGAGTCAAGAACGGCATGCAGTCGCTTGACCGCGTAATGCAGGCGGCTCTGCACCGTCCCCTGGCGCACGCTCAGCTGATCGGCGATCTCGGCAACGGTAAGGTCGTGGAAGTAGCGCAGGGCGATCACGACCTGGTGGTCGGGCGAGAGCGTGCGGATCGCCGTGGACAGGAGGTCGCGGTCGAGCGCCTGCCCGTAGGGATCGCCCCCGGCGGTCGCGATGTCGTCCGAGATGTCCTGCGCCCGCCACCGCGCCGCGCGCTTCAGACGGTTGCGGCAGACGTTGACCAGGATGCGGTCGAACCAGTGCTCGAACTTCGCCGGGTCGCGCAGCGTCGGCCAGTACCGCCACGCCTGGACGAACGCGTCATGGGTCGCGTCCTCGGCCTCGGCCGGGTTGCGGAGAATGGCGCATGCGAGGCGGTAGCTGGCCTCAAGGTGGCGGTCGGCGAGTTGGCGGAAGGCGTCCTCGCGCGCGCCCTCCGCCCCCAGCTCTGCGACCTGCTCGCTGGCCATTACCCGACCTCGGACCGATGCGTCACCATGCCACGCGAACCGCGACCTGAACAGCCTGCATGGCCATCACCGGTCAGGAGGTGATGCGGATCGAGTCGAAGATGCTGGCGAGCTCGGCTCGGACTCTCTCCGACGCTTCCGCGTCGGTGCTGGTGTAGATCACGAGCCGGGTGCCGGCAACGTTGAGGATCCAGAACTCGAGCTGCCCGCCTTCTCCCCCGGCCTCGATGAATCCCGGCCAGCCCGGGGCTCGCATGATCCGAGCCGGATCAGCGCACTCCGACATGTCGGCTGGCGCGGTGAGGGTGACGTGGTTGCCCATGAAGCCGAGGTACTGATCCCACTCGAACGGCCCGGGCTCCCACCCCGGCAGCTCGAAGAGCGCGGTCGTGAGCTCGTCGATCGTCGGGCCGACCGGCGGATCCAGCTCGCCCTGCTCCGGATCGCATGGGTCGGCGAAGACGTTGGTCGGCACCGCGAAGCCCAGACGCGCGCCCGTACCCCACAGGATCCCCTCGATCCCGACCTTCTCCCAACCCGATGGGACGGTGAACTGGACGCTGAGAGTCGGGTATTCAGCCCGGCCGGCAATGCTCGCGTAGGCCAGGGAGTACGTGCCCGCACGAAGCGGACCTGACCCGGCGTCCTCGAACGCGGCAGGTCCGGATGCCGCCGCTGGCGTCGCCGTGTCCACCGAACGCGCCGCAGTGGGCGTGACCGCTGCTGGACTGGAGGACGTGGTAGTGCTGCACCCGGCGGCAAGGATGAGGATGCCGAGAACGAAGTTCGATCGTCGCATGGTGTCTCCTTTCGGAGAGATGACAATTGGGACGCCCGAAACCTTCACCGGCCGACGGCGCTCCTTGACGCTTGCTTGCCGGCGGCGTAACGTCATCGGTGTCAAGCAACTCGCATGGAGGCCAACGTGATGGCAGATACCGCAGGGACGGTCCTCGCGTCGCGCCTCCGGAGAAGGAGCTAGGCCCCAGCCGCACACGCAGCTGAACCGCAGCCGTCCCATCCGGGGCGGCTCTTCGTTTGCCCACGGGCGTTGAGCGAGAGCCGAGCGCGACGCATCGGTCCCGTCCATTCCATCCAAGCCCGATGGGAGACACCGTTTGAAGCAGCCACGTTCCTTCCGCTGCGTCCACTGCCGGCTCGACGTCCCGACCGACGCGCCGGGAACGCAGCATCGCAACCACTGCCCGACCTGCCTGTGGTCGCGGCACGTCGACGCGCGCCCGGGAGACCGGCGCATGGCCGATGAGTGCGGCTCCGGCATGGAGCCGATCGCCATCAGCGTCCGCGGCAAGGGCGAGTGGGTGATCATTCATCGCTGCACCGGCTGCGGCGAGCTGAAGTCGAACCGTGCCGCCGGCGACGATTCGCCGCTGCTCCTGCTGCGGCTGGCGGTGCGTCCGCTGGCCATGCCGCCGTTCCCACTGGACCTGCTGGCATCGGTCTGAGCATGGCAAGAGGCCGGGGCTCATCTGCCCCGGCCTCCGCGGATTGCTGTCTCGTCAGCGGATCGCTGCTGTCGGGTCTGCCCGCGCCTCTACAGGACGCCGAGCAGCCACAGGATCAGCAGGATCAGCAGGATCGTCCCGATGATTCCGAGTCCGAACATCGGTCTACCTCCTTCGTTCGCGTTGTTCCGATGCGGACTCCATTGCCCGCCCCCACCTGTATTCGCACGCCGCGTGCCAACACGCTCGGCCGCTCAGGGCTCGTCCTCCACCACCGGCTCCGGCGGCTCCTCGGCAGGCCCCTCGTCCAGCTCCTCGAGCGGGGCGGCGCGCTTCAGCGCCTCCAGCGCCTCGTGCTCGGTGACGTCGATGCGCAGCGGGGTGATCGAGGTGTAGCCGTACTGCACCGCCCACAGGTCGGTGTCCGGCTCAGTCTCCTGGATGGGGACCACCGTGAACCAGTAGTGCTGGCGGCCCATGGGGTCCTCGCCCGGGACGATCCTGCCGTCGTACTTCTTGACCGCCTGCCGCGTCCAGCGCATTCCGCGCGGGTGGCGG
>DASUSP010000230.1:0-2461 GCA_036375035.1 Candidatus Limnocylindria bacterium | reverse complement strand
GCGCACCGCAAGCCGCTCCCCGCGGAGGAGCAGAAGGCCCTGCTGGCGCGGCTGACCGCGGTGGAGGGCCTCGAGCGCTTCCTGCATCGGGCCTACCTCGGACAGAAGCGCTTCAGCATCGAGGGGCTGGACGTCATGGTGCCGATGCTGGACCGCATCCTGGCCGATGCCGGCAACGCCGGCACGCGTGACGTGGTCATCGGCATGGCGCACCGCGGCCGGCTGAACGTGCTGTCGCACGTGGTGGGCGTCAGCTACGAGGGCATCCTGGCCGAGTTCGAGGCGGGACGCGGCGAGACCGGCGCGCTGGTGCCCAAGGGCGGGCTGGACGACGTGAAGTACCACCTGGGCGCCGACGGGGACTACGTGACGCCCGCCGGCGAGACGCTGCACGTCACCGTCTCGCCCAATCCAAGCCACCTGGAGGCGGTCAACCCGGTGGTGGAGGGACGAGCACGAGCCCAGCAGACGGATCGGTCCGCGCCGGAGGTGGTGGTGGACCCGGACCGCACCCTGCCGGTGCTGATCCACGGCGACGCCGGTTTCGCGGCGCAGGGCGTGGTGGCCGAGACCTTCAACCTTGCGCGGTTGGCGGGCTACACCACCGGCGGGACGGTGCACATCATCGCCAACAACCAGGTCGGCTTCACCACCAGCCCGGGAGAGGCGCGCTCGACGACCTACTCGTCGGACCTGGCCAAGGGCTTCGACGTGCCGATCATCCACGTCAACGCCGACGACCCCGAGGCCTGCCTGGCTGCCGCCCGGCTGGCGATGATGTACCGCCAGCGCTTCCACGCCGACGTGGTGATCGACGTGGTCGGCTACCGGCGTTACGGGCACAACGAGGGCGATGAGCCGGCGTACAGCCAGCCGCTGATGGCCGCCGACATCGCCGAGCATCCCAGCGTCCGGGAGATCTACCAGCGCGTGTTGGTGGACGCCGGGGTCCTGACCGATGACGAGGCCGAGGCCGCCGCCCGTGAGATGGCGCGCGACCTTGCCAAGCGACAGGCGGCCGTGCGAAAGCGGCACTCCGAGCCACAGCTCGACCGCGGCGAGGAGGCGATCCCGTCCGAGGCGGCCCCCGATCCCCAGACGACCGTGACCCTGGACGAGCTGCGGGCCGTGAACGCCGGTCTCTACGCCTGGCCGGACGGCTTCACCGTCCATCCCAAGCTGGCCAAGCAGCTCGAGAAGCGGCGCGACCTGCTCCAAGACGAGGACGCGGCGCTGGACTGGGCCCAGGCCGAGGGGCTCGCCTTCGGCACGCTGCTGCGAGCCGGCGTCCCGATCAGGCTGACCGGCCAGGACACGGTGCGCGGCACCTTCAGCCAGCGCCACCAGGCGCTGGTGGACGCACGGACCGGACAGGTCCACACCCCGATCCGCCACCTCGACGGCGCACGCGCCGGATTCGAGCTGCACAACAGCCCACTCTCCGAGTACGCGGCCATGGGCTTCGAGTACGGCTACGCGGTCACCGCGCCCGAGGCGCTGGTCCTGTGGGAGGCACAGTACGGCGACTTCGCCAACGGGGCCGAGATCATCATCGACCAGTTCATCATCGCCGGGCTGGCGAAGTGGCGGCAGACCTCGCGCCTGACCCTGCTCCTGCCGCACGGTTACGAGGGATCGGGCCCGGAGCACTCGTCGGCGCGCCTGGAGCGGTTCCTGGCGCTGGGCGCGGAAGGCAACATCCGCGTCGTCTACCCCACCACGCCGGCGCAGTACTTCCACCTCCTGCGCCGCCAGGCGCTGCACGGGGACCTGCGCCCGCTGGTGGTGATGACGCCCAAGTCCCTGCTCCGACTTCCGGCGGCGAGCTCTCCCGTCTCCGAGCTGGCCGACGGCGGCTTCCGCCCGGTCCTGGACGACGCCGGGTTCGGGACCGATGAGCGGGCCGCGGCCGTGCGCCACGTGATCCTGTGCAGCGGCAAGATCTACTACGACCTGCTGGCCGCTCCGGAGCGCGGGGAGCGCGACGACGTCGCCATCGTGCGGGTGGAGCGCCTCTATCCGTTCCCCACCGATGAGCTGGGCGCCGTACTGTCCCGCTACGGCTCGACGCAGCGGGTCTCGTGGGTGCAGGAGGAACCGCGCAACATGGGCGCGCGCAAGTTCGTGCTGCCCAAGATCCGCCACCTGGTCCCGTTCCGCATCCCGCTCGGCGACATCAGCCGCCCGGAGCGCTCGCGCCCGGCCGAGGGGTACCCCGCGGCCCACGCCACCGAGCAGGCGCGCATCGTCCGCGAAGCGCTGACAAGCTGAGCCGATGCCCGACTCAGCCCCGCTGCTGGAGCGCTACCGCGACCTGCTTGCGGAGCCCGGCGAGAGCTTCCCGCTGACCCTGGGCGAGGGCGGCACGCCGCTCCTCCACGCCGGGCGGCTGGGCGAGGAGCTGGGCCTGGACCGGCTCTTCCTGAAGGTCGAGGGCGCCAATCCGACCGGCAGCTTCAAG
>DASUSP010000229.1:0-2313 GCA_036375035.1 Candidatus Limnocylindria bacterium | reverse complement strand
GGAGGCGGTGGCGCACGAGCACGCCGCGCTGGAGGAGGCGCGCCTCAACGTGAGTGCCGCCATGGCCCAGGCCCGGACCGATGTCGGGGCGGCCGTTCAGGCCGTGGCGCAGAGCAGCGACGCCTCGCTCGCGGAGCAGCTCCGCGAGGCGCAGGCCAAGCTCGCCTCGGCCGAGGAGGCGGCCGGCACCGCGAACCGGGACATCGCGCTGGCGTACCGCCTGGCGCGCGAGGCCGAGGCCGGCGCCGACCGGATCGTGGCCACCGTCAAGGAAGGACAGGAGCGGCTCGCCAGGGCTCGCGCCGGGGCGGACGCGGCGATCCGCGCCGCGGAGGTCAGCCTGGACCAGGCCGATGACTTCATCGCCGCCCGCCGCCACGGCGTCGGCCGCCGGCCGCGGACCCGCCTCAGCGAGGCGGACGAGGCGCTGCGGCGCGCCAGGTCCCTGCGGGAAACCGACCCCGAGCGAGCCGTGCAGGAAGCTCAGCGGGCCGGGCAGCTGGCCGACGATGCCTACCGGCTGGCACGCAGCGACTTCGACCAGGTGGAGAACGCCGGGTACGGCGGCACGGTGGTCATCAACGGCCGGCATCACCCGACCGGGCGCAGCAACAACTGGGGCTCCGACGTTGGCGGGGCCATCATCGGCGGCATCATCGGCTCGATCCTGAGCGGCGGCGGTGGCCGCCGCGGCGGCGGCTTCGGCGGGGGAGGCGGTGGCTTCGGCGGCTTCGGGGGAGGGGGCGGAGGCCTGGGAGGCGGCGGGCGCTCCTTCGGTGGAGGCTTCGGGGGAGGAGGCGGCCGCTCCGGGGGAGGTGCCTGGTAGCGAGGAGAGGCCGGCATCGGTACCGTGATCACGACATCTTGAGAACGACAGACGCTAGGGAAGAGGAGACAACCGTGGCGCAGACGACGATCCTTGGCCGCATCGGGCAGCTGGTGCGGGCCAACATCAACTCGCTGCTCGACAGCGCAGAGGACCCGGAGAAGATGCTGGACCAGCTGGTCCGTGACTTCACCAACAACATCGCCGAGGCCGAGGAGGCCGTGGCCCAGACGGTCGGCAACCTGCGTCTGCTGGAGGACGACCAGCGCGAGGCACAGGCCGCGCAGCAGGAGTGGAGCGACAAGGCGCGCGCCGCGGCCGCCAAGGCGGAGGAGAGCCGCGCCGCCGGCAACACGGCCGAGGCCGACCGCTTCGACGAGCTTGCCAAGATCGCCATTCGGCGCCAGATCAGCTTCGAGAACCAGGTCAGCACCTTCACCACCCAGATCGAGCAGCAGACTGCGCTGACCGATCAGCTCAAGGACGGCCTGAACAAGCTGCGCGTGAAGCGCGAGGAGCTGGTCCAGAAGCGCGATGAGCTGATCAGCCGCTCGAAGATGGCCACCGCCCAGCGGCAGGTCCAGGAGGCAGTGCGCGAGGTCAGCGTCATGGACCCGACCAGCGAGCTGAACCGCTTCGAGGAGCGGATCCGCCGCGAGGAGGCGATGGCGCGCGGCATGCAGGAGGTGGCGGCCTCGTCCCTGGAGGAGGAGTTCGCCTCCCTTGAGGATGCCGATACCGAGGCAGAGGTCGAGGCGCGCCTCGCCAGCCTCAAGACCGGGGCCTGATCGCTCCGCCAGACCATCCGGGGCCGGGTCCTTCGCGGATCCGGCCCCATTCATGACAGGACCTGGCAGGTAGAAGGGGTAGCGTCGTCATCGGAACCGATCCACAGGCAGGGACGAACCGATGATCAGCCAGGACCTCATTCGACTCATGCAGGAAGAGCGCGAGCGCCAGGTGGAGCGCGAGCTCCGGGTGCGCCGACTGCTCGGGCCGCGCCGGCCCTTCATCCGCTGGCGGCCGAGTGGCGGCCGCGTCGACAGGTCGCGGCAGCGAGGCGCTCGCTAAGCGTCGGTGCCGGCCGCGGCGTGGCGCTCGAGCGTCGCCCGGGCCAGCGCCACCAGCTGCCGGCGCATCTCCGGTGGATCGAGCACCTCGAAGTCGGCGCCAAGGCCCAGGAGCCGGCCGAGCGCCTCATCGGGCCAGCGCATCCGCAGCCGGAGGTGCGTCCACCCGTCACCGTCCGGTGCCGGCAGCGCCTCGAGCCCGGTCAGGACGTCATCGCCGATCAGGTCTCGAAGGGACCCGCCATGACCCGGCGCCACCCTGATGGTGACCTCGGTCTCGGGGTGCTCTCGCTCGTAGGCGGCCGTCGTATCGGCCCAGAAACCGGGCAGGTCGAAGTCGGGCGGGCGGTTGAAACTCTCCCCGGTGTCGTCGGCGCGCACCACCCGGGAGGCGCGGTAGGTGCGCGTCTGGCCGTC
>DASUSP010000228.1:0-11468 GCA_036375035.1 Candidatus Limnocylindria bacterium | reverse complement strand
AGTGATCACTGTCGAGGACTTGCTGGTGCCGGATTACCCCATCCTGCTGAGGTTGCGCTGACCCCATACTGGGGCTGGAGCTTCCAGGGCGAATCGGCATCGCCGGCATCAGAGCGGACGCATGAAAAATGCGCCCTTGGTGAGCGTTAGAGAGGCGAGCTGTCGCCCGAGAGCCCACACCCCGGCCGCATAGGTGCCCAACGCGCCTCGGCCGGGTCAGATGGCATCGATCCGTGCAGGTTCCGCTCCGTAAGGCGTCGCGGCCGGCACAAATGTCCTCGAATGGCGGCCATGGATGCGCCTCCCCGGTGCCGCGGTCCGTGGTTCGGCGCACTCGGGATGGGTGAGAATGCGCACACAGTGACCGACACCTTCACCTGGCTCGCCTTTGTGGCCGTCCAGGGCATCGTGCTGGTCGCGGCGATCGTGCTCGTGCGGCGCCGGGGCCAGCCCGGCGCGAAGTGGCACGCTCCGGTGCTCATCGGGGCGGGTTCGATCGTGGTCCTGGCCAACCTCGCCTGGGTCATCACCGGGGGCCCGGCGGGCGAGTCATTCATCGGTATGCGTGGCGGGATCCTGGGATTCTGGCTGTCGCTGGTGACCGCGTCGGAGATCCTGGCGCTGGGGCTCCTCTCCGCGCTGCTGCGCGGGCGCTGAACGCCTCTCAGCCGGTCGTCAGCGCCTGCGGTCACCGGCAGCGAGGACGCGCTTTCGGAGACGAATGGCGGTGGGCGTCACCTCCACGAGCTCATCGGCCGCGATGAACTCGATCGCCGACTCCAGGGTGATGGGGCGTGGCGGGGTCAGCCGCAGCGAGTCGTCGTGGCTGTGGGTGCGGATGTTGGTCAGCTGCTTCGACTTCGTGGCGTTGACGTTCATGTCGCCGGGCCGCGCGTTCTCGCCCACGATCATGCCCTCGTAGACCTCCACCCCGGCGCCGATGAACAGTTCCGACCGCTCCTCCAGGTTCGCCAGCGCGTACGCGTTCGACAGCCCGGCCCGATCCGCCACCAGCACGCCGCTGGTCCGATGCGTGACCTCGCCGGCCCACGGCCCGTAGCCCTCGCCGATCTGGTGCATGAGCGCGGTGCCGCGCGTATCGGTCATCAGCTGGCCGCGGTAGCCGATCAGGCCGCGGACCGGGACGATGTACTCCAGCCGGGCACGCCCGTCGGCATCGGTCGACATCTGCTCCAGCCGGCCCTTGCGACCCGCCAGGGCAGCCTGCACGGGACCGATGAACTCCGGCGGGATGTCGAACGTCACCCGCTCGTACGGCTCCTGGGTCTCGCCGTCGCGTTGCTGGAGGATCACCTCGGGGCGCGACACCGTCAGCTCATAGCCCTCGCGCCGCATCTGCTCGATCAGCACCGCCAGCTGCAGCTCGCCACGGCCGCGCACCTCGAACGTGTCCGCGGACTCCGTGGGCGAGACCTCGATCGATACGTTGCCCAGCACCTCGCGATCCAGGCGCTGCTTGATCTGGCGGGAGGTGACGTACTTGCCGTCGCGGCCGGCGAGCGGCGAGGTGTTGACCCCGAACGTCATGCGCAGCGTGGGCGCGTCGACGTCCAGGCGGGGGAGCGGGCGCGGGTCCAGCGGGTCCGTGATGGTGTCACCGATCGTGACCTCCGGCAGCCCGGCCACCGACACGATGTCGCCGGCCTGCGCCTCGGTGATGTCCACCCGGTCGATCCCATGGGCGGTCTGCAGGCTGGTGACGGTGCCGGTCAGGGTCACGGTCCGGCCGGGCTGGACGTGACCGGCCGTGTCGTCGGGTTCCTCGCGAACCACGCTGACGCGCTGGCCGACGCGGATGGCTCCATTCCGGATGCGGCCCACCGCCATGCGGCCCACGTAGTCGTTGGCGGTCAGGTTGGTGACCAGCAGCTGCAGCGGGTGCCCGGGCTCGTGCTGCGGCGGGGGAGTGACCTCCACCAGCAGGTCGAGCAGGGGTGTGAGATCCGTCCCGGGCTCAGCCAGATCGCGAGTGGCCGTGCCGGCCTTGGCGTTGGTGTAGACGACGGGGAACTCGATCTGGTGCTCATCGGCCCCGAGGTCGATGAACAGCTCGTAGACCTCGTCCAGCACCTCCGCCGGGCGGGCGTCGGATCGGTCGATCTTGTTGAGCGCCACGATCACCGGCAGGTGGCGCTGCATGGCCTTCTGCAGCACGTAGCGGGTCTGGGGAAGGGGGCCTTCCGAGGCATCAACCAGGAGCAGCACGGCGTCGACCATGAGCAGGCCGCGCTCCACCTCGCCGCCGAAGTCGGCGTGGCCCGGCGTGTCGACGATGTTCAGCCGCACGCCCTGGTAGTCCACCGTGGTCTGCTTGGCCAGGATGGTGATGCCCTTCTCTCGCTCGAGGTCGCCGGAGTCCAGGACCCGATCCACCAGCGTCTCGTTCGAGCGGAAGGTCCCCGTCTGGCGCAGCAGGCCATCGACCAACGTGGTCTTGCCGTGGTCGACGTGCGCGATGATGGCCAGGTTGCGCAGGTCGTTGCGCACGGCGAAGCCGGGGGTCCGAAGGCTGCTCATGGGCTGCCCATGCTAGCGGGGTTCGGCGGCGTGCTGTCAGGCGCTCGCTGCTGCCTGACTTTCCTCACCGGTCATCGACTGCAGAAACGGCAGGAGGACCTCCGCCATCAGTTCGGGCGCATGGCGGTGCGCCTGGTGACCCTGCCCCGTGACGACCCGGCTGGTCGCTGATGGGTGGCCTGTCATGAACGCCTCCGCCCAGGGCCTGTACAGCGGTTCGTTTTCGCCTCCCATGACCAGCAGGCACGGTTGGGTCAGGTCGCCATAGCCAGGATTGCCCTCCCAGTACCGCTCCCAGGCAGACAGCTCGCGTGGCAACGTGAACGCGGCCGCGACTCTGCTGGCCCACATCGGGTCTGCCCTGAGCTCCTCGACGATCTCTGGTGGATCGTCGAGCGTGTAGGCGCCCTCGTAGTCGCCCGCCGCCACCAGTGCATCCAGGCGGTCGATGAGCCCGCTGGGCACGGCCCCCTCAATGGTCGGCCAGCCCTCGTAGTTGATGACCCCGATGATCCCGGCAGACCGTCGTGCCGCCTCCATGGCGATCGGACCCGCAAACGAATGCCCAAGCACCACGATCGGGCCGGCATCCTCGGCCACGGCGCAGATGTCATCGACCTCCCGCTCCAGGGCATAGGGGAGCCGATCTCCGCTGCCGTTCCGCCCCCGGCGATCCATCAGGCAGACGCGGAACCGATCCTTCAGCCGATCGCCGAGCGGCCGCCACCGGTCGTGATCGACCCCCAGGCCGTGCACCAGCAGGAGGGCGGGCCCCCGACCGATGGTCCAGTAGCCGATCGGCGTGCCGTCGGCGGAGGTGACGCGCCTGTCGGGATCCGACGGCAGGATCATGCTGCTGCCTCGTCGACGCCGGCGAGGTCGCGCCCTCGGAGACCACGCCTGATGGCGGCTCCGATCAGGAGCACGCCGGCAAGCGCGATGGGGGCGAGATACGGGGTAATGGGCGTGAGCGCCAGCAGCGAGCCGTCACCGTAGTAGGACTGGTTGATCTGCCAGGCGATCAGGCCGATGGCCGCCCCGATGATGCCCAGGACGATCCATGCCCACCGGCGATCCCGCCAGATCCCACGACCGACGAGCCCAACCACGACGGCGCCGATGAAGGCTGGAATGCTCATGGCGAAGTAGATGCCGGCAAAGGAATTCCGCGCGTCGATGACAGCGCCCAACAGCACGAATAGCAGGGCAACCCCCAGGAGCGCGATGGCCGCGATGGCCATGAGTCCTGTAATGGCATGACGCACCGGCGGCCTTCCTTCCCGAATGACGAACGCAGGTAGGCAGCGTACGTGGCCGCCATGCGGCAGGACTACGGTCGCGCCACGGGGGATATCGTATTGACACCATTGGGCGGCCGATCCGATGTCCTCCGGCCAGCTGAGCAGCCTCGTCACCCGCGGACGATAGCCGTGGGCGCGGGCCACCGAACGCGCTTACAGCGCCTCGATATCTGTGACGACGAACAGGTTGCGGCAGCTGAGTACGGCATCCTCCGGCCCGTAGCCGAGCGATGAGTAGTCCTCCAGGAAGTGGCAGGATCCTGCCGCTGGATCGTCAAAGTGGCCGACGACCCTGACGGGCTGCAATTGGTAGTCGGCGAGATCAAGGCCGGATGCCGGGTCGGCGGCGATCCAGAGGTCCGGCGGTACCGTGATCGATGGTCGCGCAACCTCGCCGTCGTACATGACCAGGGCGACGGGCTGCGGTGCCAGCGCCTCGTCCACGATCGCGCGAAGTGTCCAGCGCGGCATTCCCAGCCAGGTCGGCTCAGTCAGGAGGACGGGATCGTACGTGCCGATTCCGTCCACCTCGCCCTCCAGGGTGATGGGCGTTCTGCCGAAGCAGGAGATGCGATCGGCGGTGAAGATCACCGTCATGAGGTCTGGCGGGGGATTGATGCACTCGGGCGAGGGCGTGCGGTTGATCCAGTCGGGGATCGTCGGCTCCGCGCTCGGCATCGGCGTGGGTGGGCGGGTTGCGGTCGGACTGGGCGTCACAGACGAGAGCTGGGTCGCAAACGACGGCGTCGGTGAGGCTGGCTGGCCTACCGATCGACAACCAGCCAAACCGACCAGTGCAATGGCCACCAGCACCAAGATCCGTCTCGGCATGTCACCACGCTAGGGGCGCACCACTGCGGTACGACTGTGGCGCATCCTGGCGCTGGGGCGGTGGTTCGTTGCCCGATCCTTACGCTGGGCTGATACCGCGGCAGTCGCCCTGCGACCCCCGAGGCGTCAGCGCCAGATCCCTTCCGGCGTGATCTCGATCGGCTCGCTGGCACCGGCGAACGACGAGATCTCGAACGCCAGCGATGGCTCGGTCTCCGTCCACCGATGACGCAGGTAGATCCGCGCCCAGTCGTCCGGCTCGACCATGACGTGCCACGACAGTCCCAGCTCCCAGTCTTTGGAGAGGTACTGGTAGTGCTCCACGATGAGCACCCAGCCGCCGAGGCTCCCGTCCCAGTCGGTCTGCTGGGTGATCCCCAGCTCCGGGCGGTTCGCCTCGAGCCACGCGATGAACGGCGCCAGGTGCCGCGCCGCCTCATTGGCGAGCGTGTCGTCACCAGGCATCACCATCAGTGTCCGCTCTTCAGTCTTCTCCACGCCGCCGCGCGAGGCGGTGAGGGTCACCGCGAGCTGGCCCTCGGCATCCACCGATGCCGGGACCACGGTCACCTCGCCCACCACGCCGGGGGTCAGCGGCTGAGGCTCGACGGTGATGGCCGCACCCTCGGCCGTCGCCGAGATCTCCACCGCCCCGTCGGCTTCCGTGCCGCTGACCGTGACGAGGAACACCACCGGCTGACCACCGATTGACATTCCCACGAACTGGGCCGGCATCACCTCCAGCTCGAAGTCAGCCGATGCCGGTTCCGATTCCGCCGGCTCAGCCGACGGCAAGGCCGATCCGCCGCCTCCACTACCACAGCCCGCCAGCACCAGTGCCGTGGCGAGCACCAACGACAGGATTCCCATCGGACCAGCGGTGAGAGCAGGCTTCCATCCCCGCTGTCCGCGCACGTAACCGCTCATGGTTCTCCGCCCCTTTCGGGCCCGGCCGGGAATCGTTCGTACCCGGTTCACATTGCCAGACGCCGGATCAAAGCCACTGGTGCCCACGCGCAGCTCGTTGGTGCGCCGAGTGTCTAGGGAGCCGGTGCTTCTATCCGCATGGCATGTTCGGAGACCTGCGCGCGGAGTGCTCCGCCACGCGGTCCAGCCAGTCACCGACGAGCGCGCCGAAGAGAGTGGGCTGCTCGTCCTCCAGGGCATGGCCGGCGCGGTCCAGCACGGCGAACGTGGCCCGTGGCAGGTGCTCCAGGAGCGGCCAGGCGTCGCGGTAACCGGCGATGGAGTCCTGCCGGCCGGCGACGATCAACGCCGGCGCCTCGATCCGCGCGGTGAGCTCATGCTCGAACGTGAACGCGTAGTTCGGCTCCAGCCGCTCGAGGAAAGCCTCGTCGGCGGGCCGCGCCGCGACGGCACGGAAGCGGGCCAGCGTCTCGAGTGTCTGCACGGTGGCTACGTCCAGCCACGTCTCCTCACCCGGCCGAACGTCGGCCACCGCGGCCGGGGCGGACACGAACACCGTCCTGGGCGGGAGGTCACGACGGCTGCGATCCGCATGCACCACCGGAACGCTCAGCAGGAGGCCGGCGACGAGCTCCGCCCGACGATTGGCTAACGCGAGCGCAAGGTAGGCGCCCCAGGATGCGCCGATGATGACCACCCGCTCTCCCGGCGCCACGGCATCGGCGAATTCGAGCAGGATCTCGAGCATCTGGTCCTCGCTGTCCAGCCAGTCCGGGGCCGGAGTGTCACCGTGCCCTGGCAGGTCCGGGTAGATGCGGCGCCATGCCGCCGCATCGGCCCGCGCAAGGAGGATCGGCTCAAAGACGGCCATCGACACGCGGTGCTCGAGCGTCAAGCCGTGCAGCAGGAGGACCGGCGTGCCACTGCCCACTTCCTCGTAGTGGACTGGAATGCCTCGGCAGCTTGCGGTCCTGGCAGTCATCGGGCGAGGGACGAGTATGCCTCGCGACCGAGATCCTGTCTGGTTGTGGCGGACTTCGAGCGCGCGGACCCGCTCTGGGTACCGAGCGCCGTCTTCGGGCACGAGGTCGACCGTCGCGCAACCGAACTCCGTGTCCGAGGCACCGTCACCACCCACAAGGCGCGAAGGCCGATGGTATGGGGCGCACCAATGCTCGCGCCGCGTCAATCGAGCCGACCCGTTGTGCTGATCACCTCGTCCGCCACGCCGATGACCTCGAGCCGCACGGCGCGCTCGTCCACCACCAGCCGCAGCGTGTAGCTCGCGATGCCCGGGCCCTCGTCGATCTGTGCCTCGAAGGTGGTCGCGTCGGTCCAGGAGCCTCGCGCCAGGATCGGTCGCCCGCCCGTGCTCGCCCGCCATCGCCCGTCGAGGCCGATGACCATCTCGCGGACTCCTGCCTCGGTCGCCAGGTCCAGCGTCCAGGTGGCCTGCGGGGCATGCGGCGTGAAGTGGATCGCCAGCGACCGGACCAGGTCGTCCTCGAAGCGGATCGTACGCCCCGAGATCGATGCGGCGGCCGGCGGGAGGTCGGCGACCGGTTCGCCGGGAGGCCCGGCGCCGAGGGCGCCGATCGCGGCGTCGAGGGCCATTGCGGCATCCGGGTCGCTCGGCAGAGGACGCCAGTCATCCGTCGCGGCGGCGAGGATGAAGGGGGTGGCCTCCTCGAGCGAGAAGCCGCCGCCGGTCGTCACCACCACGAGGTCGAGCTCGGGGACGACCACGATACGCTGGCCGCCGTTGCCATCGGCCCGGAAGAACTCGATGTCCTGCGATTCCGGTCGGGACACCCACCAGCCGTAGCCATAGTCCTCCGCCTTGAACCCGTGCGTATCGGCCTGCCTGGCTGTCGCAGCCTCCACCCAGTCCGCCGATACGAGCTGCACGTCCTCCCATCGGCCCTGGCGAAGGAAGAGCAGGCCGATCTTCGCCGCGTCGCGCGGATGCAGGGCAAGGCCGCCCCAGCCGTGGGAATGGCCGTCTGAGTCGGCCGCCCAGTAGACCTCGGTGATGCCCAGCGGCGCGAACAGGTTCGCGCGCGCGTACTCGAGCGCGCTCAATCCCGTTGCCTGCGTGAGGATCGCCGACAGCAGGTGCATGCCCGGCGAGCAGTAGGCGAACGTGGTGCCCGGTTCGGCGGCGATGTCGAGGTCGAGGGCGAACTGGACGAAGTCGTCGCTCGCCATCATGCGCTCGAGAGTGACCTCCTGGGTCGTCACTCGACAGTCCAGGCCCGACGTGTTGCTGAGCAGCTGCCGGACGGTGATGCGCTCCTTCTCCGGCGTGCGGTTGGCGATGTCGCGATCGGGGAAGAATGAGAGCATCGGCGCGTCGAGGTCGATCAGACCCTGGTCGGCGGCGATCCCGACCAGCGTAGTCGTGACGCTCTTCGTGACCGATGCGAGGTCGTGGTAGATCGATCCGTCGTATGGGTAGCGATAGGCATCCATCACGAGAATGCCGTGGCGCGCGATGAGCAGGCTATGAATCTGGCTCCCGTGGGCTAGCAGCTCCTCGAGCCCGGAGGCGAGCGTGCGCGAGTCGAGTCCCTCCGTCTCGGGCGCCGCGGTGTCCCAGTCCTCCGTCGGCCATTGCAGGGCCACTCCAGGTGACGCTGAGCCGCCGCTGGCGGCCGGGGTCGCCGATCGGCCGCAACCCATGGCGAGGCCGGCGGTCACGACGACGAGTGCGGCGATCGTTCCGAAGCGACGCATGAGCGACTCCTCCCCGGGCCAGGAGCCTGGGGCCGATGGCCGCCTTCGACCAGTGCCATCGGCAGCCATTTCGGGGGACATTGCGCCGTGCGGCCGATCCCGGCGATATCCTGAGGCCCATGACGGACTTCTCGAGAGCGGAGGCGGCGCATCGGGCGGGGCTCGATGAGGCGTACCTCGACCGGCTCGTCGACCTGGGCCTGCTCGTGCCTGGTGCGGGTGATCGGTTCACCAAGTTCGACATCCGCAAGGCGCAGATGCTCCACACGCTCGAGGGCGCCGGGATGCCGCCCGACGGCGTGGCCGAGGGACTCAGGTCGGCCGCGATGTCGCTGGCGTTCCTCGAGTCGCCGGTCTACGAACGTTTCGCGACCTTCAGCGACGACACGTTCCGCACGCTCAGCCAGCGCACCGGTCTGCCGCTGGAGCTCGTGCTGCTGATCCGCGAGGCCGCGGGCGGCGCCATGCCTCGCCCGGATGACCGAGTTCGCGAGGACGAGGCGCTCGTGATCCCGTACGTCCGGGTCGCGCTGGCGATGGGCTATACGCCGCGATCCGTGGAGCGCACGCTGCGGGTGCTCGGCGACAGTCTCCGCCGGGTGGCGGCTACTGAGAGCGACGCCTGGCAGTCGGACATCATGGCTCGCTACCTCGCTCGGCCCGGCGGCGTGGCCGAGCTGACGAGCTTGGCGAGCGAGGAGCCAACGCTGCAGCAGGACGATGCGACCGACCAGGCACTCCTGGCGCTCTGGCACGCCCACCAGGCCCAGGCATGGACCGGCAACATCATCACGGGATTCGAATCGGTCATGACCGATGCCGGCCTGCTGACCAACCCCACCACCCGCCCGCCGGCGATCTGCTTCCTGGATATCACCGGGTACACCCGGCTGACCTACGAGCGCGGCGATGCAGCCGCCGCGCAGCTCGCCACTGATCTCAACCGGCTCGTGTCGCGAAGCGCGCTCGAGCACGCCGGGCGGCCGGTGAAGTGGCTGGGTGACGGCGTGATGGTGTATTTCAACGACCCCGGACTCGGCGTGATCGCCGCCCTGGACATGGTGGAGGGCGTGAGCGGCGTGGACCTGCCGCCCGCGCATGTGGGCCTGCATGCCGGCCCGGTGCTGTTCCAGGAGGGCGACTACTTCGGGCGCACGGTGAACATGGCGGCCCGCATCGCCGAGTACGCGCGGCCCGGTGAGGTGCTTGTTACCAGAGAGGTGGTCGACTCGGCCGATGCGGCGTCCGCGCAGGGCGTGGCGTTTCGCGAGATTGGCCCGGTGGAGCTGAAGGGGATCGAGGTGGCGGTCACGCTGCACGCCGCCGAGCGAGCCCGCTAGCCGGTCGCGCCACGCGCTCGGCAGCGATCCCAACCGTAGCCCGTCTATGCTCGATACGTGACGAGGCTGCTCGGCTGGCTCGGGGATATCGGCGTCGACCCGAACGACGACGAGGACACGCGACGGCGCAAGGCGCTGCTGGTCTACCTGGCCGTGCTGATCCTGCCCATCTCCCTCGTCTGGGGGACCGTGTACCTGGCCATGGGCGCGCCTGCGGGTGTGGTCGCCTTCGCGTACTTCGTGGTGTCGGTGACCTCAATCGGTCTCTTCGCCCGCACCCGCGACTTCGAGCTGCTGCTGCGGATCCAGCTGCTGGATATCACCCTGGCGCCAACCCTTTCGATGTGGCCCACCGCGGGCTTCCTCGCGTCCGGCGCGGTCGGGCTGTGGGGCATCCTGGGACCGATGGGTGCGCTCGTGTTTGGCAGCGTTCGCGCGAGCGTGCGCTGGTTCGGCCTGTTCGCGGCCGCCTTCCTGGGGGCTGGCCTGGCGGGCGAGCTGACCGGCGGCCTATCGGAGCTGCCGAGATGGTTCAGCGCAACGATGCTGGCCATGAACGTGATCGTGGGCGGCGCGGTGGTCTTCACGCTGCTCGCCGTCTTCGCCCGGCAGCGGCAGGACGCGCAGGAGCGCGCGGAGACGCTGCTGCTCAACATCCTGCCGCGGGCCATCGCCGACAAGCTAAAGGCCAAGCCGCAGACCATCGCGGATGCCTTCACATCGGCCTCAATCCTGTTCGCGGACGTGGTCGACTTCACGCCCCTGGCCGAGCGGCTGTCGCCGGCGCGGGTGGTGGAGATGCTGGACCAGCTGTTCGTCCACTTCGACGACCTGGCCGAGCGGTACGCGGTGGAGAAGATCAAGACCATCGGCGACTGCTACATGGCCGCCGCCGGGATCCCGTCGCCCAGGCCCGACCACGCGCGGGCGCTGGCACTCATGGCTCTGGACATGCTGGACGCGGTCCGCCATCAGGGCAGCATGGGATCGCTGGGCTTCGAGCTGAGGATCGGGATCAACTCCGGGCCGGTGGTGGCCGGCGTCATCGGTCGAAAACGGTTCCTCTACGACCTGTGGGGCGACGCGGTGAACACAGCCGGACGGATGCAGACCGAGGGCACACCGGGGCGCATCCAGATCACACGAGCCACCTACGAGCTGCTGCGCGACGAGTTCGTGTGCGAGCCGCGGGGCACCGTGCCCGTCAAGGGCAAGGGCGAGATGGAGACGTGGTACCTGGTCGGGATGCGTGAGTCCCTGGCGGCTGCGCGCTCTTGACGCCGTGGCTGCGCGTCGATGAAGTACGCCGAGCGAGCACAGCCGGCCCCGGCCGTTGTCTGCCCTAAGGGGTTCGGCCATGCCTTCGGCGCCGCCTGCAGCATGGGCCGACGCCTTGTTACGTCGGCCCATGCTGCGAGATGGTTTCGGAGTTAGCGGCGTGTACCGGTGGGCATGCGCTCACCGTAGTACGTGCCGATGTTGTTCCGATACGCTTCCTCGTGATACCGCTCCGGATCGAACTCCGGGGCGTTCTGGATCTCGTCCTTGGTCCGGTTGACCAGCAGATGCCGGTTCTCGAAATCAACGCGGTCGACCACGCCCGCCGGCAGGAGGACCTTCTTGCCGAAGATCCACGGGCCGGTATCGACGACGATGTAGCTCGCGCCGATCTCGTAGGTCGCCTCGTCAACGGAACCGATCTCGCCGTCAACGGCCTGGACCTTGAATCCGCTGATGTCGGTGGACCGCCAGCTGTCGTAGTCGGCGAACGTCCACATGTCCTGGTTCGTGTACT
>DASUSP010000227.1:0-6370 GCA_036375035.1 Candidatus Limnocylindria bacterium | reverse complement strand
GCCGGCCAGCTGCGCGACGGCACGGCGGAACGCGACCGGCGTGTGCTGGCGCGTCCCGGCGGGCTCGATCGCCCGCTGCAGGAGGTCCTCCAGCGCATGGCGAAGGGGAACCGGGTTCTCGTGCGTGGCGCTGGGGCGCGGATTGTCGACGATCGATACCGCATCGGGCTCGAAGAGCATGGTCACCTCGTCCGCCAGGGACGCGGCGCCGGCCCAGATCACCGGGGCACCCGATCCGCCGCGAGCAGCGGCTACCAGGCTGGCCATCTCCAGCGCCTGGTCGGCCCGGGCGGCATCGAAGCCGCCAGCCAGCAGCCAGGCGTCCACGTCGACCTCCTGCAGATCGCCGAGCCGTTCCGCCAGCGAGCGGCCGTCGTCGACGGTGACCATGACCTCGACGGTCCAGCCCGCCGACTCCGCCGCGCGCCTGGCGGCGGCGCCGGACAGTTCCGCGGAGACCGCCGCCAGGGCCAGCCGTCCGGCGCGCCGAGGGGTGTGGCACGAGATCCGAGGCGCTGCCGCCAGCAGCCCGGCCAGCCGGTCGGTCACGCGGCGGTCGGCGACGGGCGCCAGCCGCGCCACCAGGGCGGCCCGAAGCTCGTCTTCGCCCCAGTCCGTCGGCTGCGCGACCTGCGCCGCCAGGCGCCAGCGACCACGGGAGCGCGCCACCACCGAGGCCTTGGTCCAGGCCGACCCGGCGTCTACGAGCAGGGTCATCTCGGCCGCCACCAGCGGGGCGTCGGGGCGCTCCACGTCGGGCTGGTGCATCGGCGGGACCACGGCGGAATCGTCGCTCACGGGAGCAACCCGAGCCAGTCGCCCAGCAGGAAGCCGATCCGGTCCAGCAGGACCGCAAGCCTGCTCACCAGCAGGAAGCCGAGCCAGCCCCCCAGGCCGCCGATCAGGAGCCAGCGCCCGGTGCCGGCGGCTGCCCCGGAGAGCCGGCCCCGACGCACGCCGTGCAGGAAGCCGAACACGACCAGGGCGGTGACGGCGGCGGCGACCAGTCCGCCGAGCAGGTCCTCGGCCCCACCGTTCGGCGGCAGCACCGCGGCGGCGAGCTGCGGGAGCAGCGTGCCCACCACCGCTCCACCAAGGGCGAAGGCGGCCGTGGCCGCAACCAGCACCGAGACCGGGATGGCCGCCGCCGCGGGAGGTAGCCAGCGCCCGACGAGCAGCGCGCCGGCCAGTACGGCCCCCACCCAGAGGAGCGGCTCGCCGCCGGGATCCTCGGCCAGGGGCATGACCAGCTGTGGCACCAGCACCTCGCGCACGGCCAGCAGGACCAGGTAGCCCGTCGCCAGCCCGGCCAGCAGGTACTGCGCGATCCGGAAGATGCGCTGGGCCCCGACGAAGTAGGACCAGACCGCGACCGTCGTGACCGCGGCGACCCAGGTCGCCGCCATCCCCGCCTGGTCGCTGCCGGCGAAGCCGTTCATGCCGGCTCCTCGGGCAGGTCCGAGCCGGCGTCGCCGCCCTGGCGGAAGGCCGCAAGCGCCCGGACCACGAAGGCGAGCGCCACCAGCATGCCCGCCAGCAGGCCGAGCGGCGGCGCTCCCGCGCCGGGGCCGCTGAACGCCGCGGCGTCCCGCACGGTCGCGATCAGCCCCTGCAGCTGCCCGCTGCGCAGGTAGGGAGCCACCTCCGGCTGCATGAAGGTCGGCACGATCGCCACTAGCGGCAGCTCCGGGACTCGCGTGGCGACCTGCTCCACCCACGTTCGTGGACCGATGTCGACCCCCCCGACCACGAGCACCATGTCGGTGGCGGCGATCCCGCCGCCGAGGAGCGAGAAGCCGGATGCAAGGTCCCCGCCCTCGCGCGCCCCGAGGTCAGTCACCGACAGCACCAGGCCCGCCTCGGCGCCGGCCACGAAGCCCAGGTCGGCAACCCGGTCGGCGGACGCGCCGGCCGCCCGCAGCCGCTCCACCTCGGCCGCCGCCACCGCGCGGCCCTCCATCGTGTAGCTGACCAGGGCCAGGAGCGCGCCACGCGTGCGCAGCTGATCCAGCGCGGCGCGGACCGTGTCGCGGATCTCCGGGTAGGTACCCAGGTCGGGATCCATGGCAACCAGCACCAGCGGATCGTCGGGGAGGCCGTCGAACGCGTCCGAGACCCGCTCGGCAGCCGATGCATCCGGGTTCGCCACCTCGAGCAGGCCACCGGGGACCGCCGGCTCGAGCAGCATGCTCAGCGCCAGCGTGCCGAGCAGGAGCAGGGGCCACAACCACCCGGGTAGCTGCCGGCGGCGTGGACCATCAGTCATCGGCGCCCTCCACGGCAAGCAGGATCCTGGCGGCATGGACGGCGGTCACGATCGCGACGCCGATCAGCAGGCCGCGGAAGACGCCACCGATCGGGACCTCCAGCGCCCAGCCGGCCACCCCGGACATCCACTCCCCCGCCGCCCCGCCGAAGGGGAGAAGCAGCGCGATCACCACGCCCGCGGCGGCCAGCATCACGCCCATCTGGCGCGACCGCAGCGCCATCCCCTGGCGCATGGCGCCAAGCAGCAGGACGAACAACATCGCGAACAACGCGGCGATGAGCGGCGCCAGCAGGGCGGCCACCAGCCAGCGCACGACCGGGTCGGCCGCTCCCTGCGAACCCGGGTAGAGGCCGGCGACCAGCATGGCTGCCATGCCCGCCAGCAGCACCGCCGACCCGAGGCGGTCACCGTGACCGCGCACGAGGTCGCTGCCGTGCCGCAGCACCAGGGCCAATCCGCCGGCCAGGGCGGCAGCGGCGGCCAGCAGGACCACCAGCCGGAGAACGGCCCCGGTGGTGCCGGCCAGCAGCGGGTTGATGACGACGAAGTTGACCAGCAGCAGCAGGCCGATCACGACCACGATCGTGGCCGGCACCGAACGTCGCACCCTCAGCTGCCCGCCAGGACTGCGGCCACGTCCGCGCCGCCGACGATCGCGACGACGGAACCGATGACGATCACCGCCAGCGCCGCCAGGATGACCCGGTTGGCGGCCAGCGCAGCGGTCCGATCAGCGCGGCCGCGCAGGTCGCTGGTCGCCTGGTACAGCTCCGGGCCGATCATGGTCCCCTCGCCGGTGAGCAGCACCGATGTGGCCTGCGACGCGTCCGCGGTCCCGAAGCTGGTCCAGGCCGCCCCTCGACTGGCGCCGTGGAGCAGGATCAGCCCCTCCTCGGCGAGGCTGCCCGCCACGAAGGTCGCTGCCGGCGCTCCTCCGCGGGCGAGCGCCGCGGCGGCGGCCGTGGCGCGACCCTCGCCCACGTACTCGGCGACCGACCGCTCCCGCCGTTCTGGCGTCTCGGTGCGGCGGTGGGCGTCGGCGAGCAGCTGGTCGGCCATCTGAACGGCCACCGGGTCGTTGGCCGTGACCCGCAGCGGCACGCCGCTGCGGGCGGCCGAGCGAGCGACCAGCGAGAGGATCGGCATGGCCGCCAGGGTCTGGAGCCGGCCCAGGGCGGACGCGGCACGCGCCACGCCGGCGGTTCCCAGGGAGAAGGCCGCCTCGCCGCCGGACTCGGCGGCGAGCGCCATGGCCCGGTTCACCGCGGCCAGGCGCCCGATGTCGCGTACCGTCCAGCGGCTCGACGGCCGCGCGACCAGCGAGAGGAGCACCAGCACCACGCCGAGCAGAACCACGGTGGCCACCGGGCCGAGCCGCAGGGACGAAGCGGCCACCTGCTCGCCGATGAACGAGACCAGCTCCCCGAGCAGCCTCCCCAGATCCGGCATCAGCCTCGCGCCTCGCGGCGCAGGCGGTCGAGCATCTCGTCGTACTCGGCCTCGCTCTCCAGCGTCCGCGTCAACGTGGCGGTCGTCGCTCCCAGCAGCGGCCGCGCGATCGGCGCCAGGAACGTGGCACCCATGGCCAGCAGCGGCCGAAGGGGCCGATGAGCCTCGAGCAGCACCAGCGCCGGCGCGGTCAGTCCTCGCCGCGCGAGCTCGCGGGCGACCGCATCACCACTTCGAGAGGTGCTCAACGCGACGCCTCGATGGCCGCGAGCGCGCCGCGGTACGCCGCCGCCTCGATCGGCCCCGGCACGGCCACGACCAGAGACGACGGGAGCGGCTCCTGCGCAGCGGCGCGAGCCTGCAGGACCGCGATCAGCGCGGCGGCGGCCTGGTCGGCGTCGAAGACGCCGCGCTCGGTGCCGATGGGAGCGGTCGCGAGCCGTCGGAGGCCCATGCGACCGCACAGCTGCAGCGCGGCGTCCAGTGCGCGCCGCAGGCGATCGGGATCGGCCCGCAGGTCGTGCCCCACCGCCACGACGTGGACCACGTACGGCGTCGCCAGCTCGCCACCGCCGGTCACCACCGCCGATCCGGCCTCGATCGGCCCCTGCTGCACCGCGTCGCGCTCGACCGACTCGCCGGCCCGCTGGCGCACGGCTCGGCCGACGGGCGTGGTCATGAACAGGCTCTCGTTGGAGGGCACCAGGATCGCGTCCACCTCGAGCTCAGCGATCTCCCCCTGCCAGAAGTCGATCTCGATCGGGATGGCCATCTCGCGCGGTCCTCGCCTGCTGCGGAACGAGCCGGCGGCTAGGTCCCCAGGTGCAGTCGGGGGAGCCGCCGCCGCAGGGCGGTCGTGACTTCGTAGTTGATGGTGCGGCGCTCGGCGGCGACCTCGTCGGCCGAGATGCGCGCCCCGTTCTGCTCGCCGATCAGGACGAACTCGTCGTCGTAGGTTACATCATCGATATCGCCCACATCGACGGTGATGCCGTCCATGCTGACGGTGCCCACCACCGGAACACGCCGCCCACGGACGAGCGCCGCGCCGTTGTTGGTGTGCAGCCGCGGCCAGCCGTCCCCGTAGCCGATTCCCAGCGTTGCGATGCGCGTCGTCCGGCGGGCGCGGAAGCGCAGCCCGTAGCTGATCGCCTCCCCGGCCTTCAGCTCGAAGATGCGCAGCGGCAGCGCCTTCAGGCTCAGCGCCGGGCGCAGGCCGTTGGCGCGCTCCGCGGCCCATGCCGGCGCCAGCCCGTACAGCCCGATACCCGGACGGACTGCATCGGCGTACACGCCCGCCCCCGCCAGGATCCCCCCGGTGGCCGCCACGTGCACGAGGCCTGGCTCGATCCCCGACGAGCGCATGGCGTCCAGGGTGCGGGCCAGGTTCAGCTGCTGCACCTCGGTATAGGCGTCGTCCTCGCCGGCGACGGCCAGGTGGCTGAAGGTCCCCACCAGGCGCAGGTGGCGGCTGCGAGCCACCCGGCCGGCGAGCTCCAGCGCCTCCTCGGGGGTCGCCCCCTGGCGGCCCAGGCCGGTGTCGACCTTGAGCTGGACCGATGCGCGGCGGCCGGCCGCGGCCGCGGCCGCCTCCAGCAGCCCGATGGCGCGCAGGTCGTAGACGATCGTGTCCAGGTCCGCCTCGACCGCTGCGGCGGCCTCCGGCTGGCCGATGCCCAACAGCACCAGGATCGGCGTCTCGATGCCCGCCGCCCGCAGCTCCAGCGCCTCGCCGACGGTAGCCACGCCGAGCCGCTCGACGCCCGCGGCGACCAGGGTTCGCGCCACGGGGACAGCCCCGTGCCCGTAGGCATCGGCCTTCACCACGGCGATCACCTGCTTGTCGGCGCCGGCCATGGCGCGCACGGCGCCCAGGTTCGAGCGGATGGCGTCGTGGTCGATCTCGATCCAGCCGCGGTGCGGGCTGCGCTGCGGCTCCCCGCTGCCGGGCCGCGTCACCGACGTCCCCCGCGCAGCTGCTCCATCGCCTCCGGCAGCAGCGCGGCCACGTCGCGGGCGATCACGCCGGCGCGTCCGATGCGGTCCTCGGCCAGGAGCCCGGCGGCGCCGTGAACCCCCACCCCGCAGCCGGCCGCGGCGACCGGGTCACAGCCGGCCGCGAGGAACGCACCAATGCTTCCCGCCAGCACGTCGCCGCTGCCGGCGGTTGCCAGCGCCGGGGTGGCCACGTCGGAGCGCAGCACCTCGCCGTCGGGCGTGGCGATCACGGTCCGCGCACCCTTGAGCACCACGACCTGGCCCCATCGGATCGCGGCCTCGCCGGCGCTCGCCGCGCGAGCGTCGTCGTCCTCGCCAAGCGACTCCTCCTGGCCGGCCACGCCCGTCAGCCGCGCGAACTCGCGGGGATGGGGCGTGAGGACCGCCGGTCCGCGCAGTGAGCGCCACCAGCCGCTGGACTCGGCCAGGGCATTCAGGCCGTCGGCGTCGACCACCACCGGCTGCCCCAGCTCGGACAGGAAGCTCCGGACGCGGCGCTGGGTGGCCGGGTGGCGTCCCAGCCCCGGACCGATGACCAGCGCGTCGTAGGCGCGCGACTCGGCGGTGACCCGGCGCCATCCTGCCGGCGAGATGAGGCCCGGCGACTCCTCCGGGAGGAGCATCGCGGTCATCTCCGGCATCGATCCGGTCAGC
>DASUSP010000226.1:0-8510 GCA_036375035.1 Candidatus Limnocylindria bacterium | reverse complement strand
GTCCCGCCCCAGCTCGTTGCCGTAGAGCGGCATGCCCGCCTCCAGCCGCAGCGTGGCGCGGCTGCCCAGGCCGCAGGGCTTCAGGCCGAGGGGCTCGCCGGCGGCCATCAGCGCGTCCCACAGGCCCGCGGCGCGACGGACGTCGCAGAACAGCTCGAAGCCGTCCTCGCCGGTGTAGCCGGTGCGCGCCACCAGGCACTCGACCCCGGCAACGTCGCCACGCATCGACCGGTAGTAGCCGAGCTCCGACAGGTCGAGATCGGTGAGCCCGGCCAGCAGCTCGGCGGCGTTGGGACCCTGCGGCGCAATCAGCGCGGTGCGATCGGATCGGTCCTCGACCACCGCGTCGAAGTCCCCTCGGCCGCGCAGCGTTTCGAGGTGCGCCAGCACCGCGTCGTGATTCGACGCGTTGCAGACCAGCAGGTAGCCCTCATCGGTGCGGTACACGATGAGGTCGTCGATGATCCCGCCGTCGGTGTCGCACAGCATCGAGTACTGGGCCTGGCCGGGCTCCAGGGTCCCGGGGTCGCTCACCACCGCGTAGCGCGCGAATGCCAGCGCCTCGGGTCCGGAGATCAGCACCTCTCCCATGTGGGACAGGTCGAACAGCCCGACCGCCGAGCGGACGGTCCGGTGCTCCTCCACGATGGAGGCGTACTGCACCGGCATCTCCCAGCCGGCGAACGGGACCATCCGCGCGCCGAGGGCCACGTGCGCCTCGCGCAGCGGCGTGCGCTTCAGCTCACCGCTGGCCGTCACGAACGAGCCTCGCCGAACGCGGCGCCGGTCCCCGCCTTGCCGGTCGCCAGGGCGGCGGCCGCCTCCTCCACCACGCTCCGCTCGGTGGCATGGGTCATCATCTCGAGTGCCATCTCCAGCTCGAACCAGCGCACCTCGTCGAACTCGTGGTCGTGCAGCGAGATGTCGCCGCCGACCGGGCGCATTAGGAAGAAGTGCACCGTCTTGTGGAAGCGGGTTCGGCCGCGGACGAAGACGTAGCTGATCGAGTGCAGGGGTGCCTCGAGCGCCACCTCCAGGCCGGTCTCCTCACGGGTCTCCCGCAGCGCCGTCTCCTGCAGCGTCTCGCCCGCGTCCGGGGTTCCCTTGGGCAGGGCCCACAGCCTGGGATGACGCCGATGGACCAGCAGGATCTCGGTGCGGCCGCCATTGGCCCGATGGACCACGCCGCCGGCCGACGTGGCGCGAGCGTTGCGCAGGGCCGCCACGGCCGCTAGGCGCGGCGTGCGCGGGGCGAGCCGAGCGACAGTGGGGCGCGGCGGGTGAGTACCCGGCCGGATCGTCCGACCGAGGGGAAGCGGAAGCCGCTTGTCTGCGAGCGGAGGGCCGCCACGCCGGGCAGCACGTGCCGCGCGGCACGCGGGCGGTGATAGACGGTGGCGCTCCCGCCGAGGCCGAGCCATGGTCGCGAGGCGCTCGGGCGCCGTCGTGCGAAGTCGATGACGGGGTGGGAGACGTAGCGGGCCGTGAGACTCACTCGCATGGCTGGCATTGTACGACGCCCCACCCGCCGCGCAACCGAATCACGCGCGTGGCGCGGTGAGCACCGTCCGATACAGCGCCACCATCTCCTCGATCCGCCGCGACAGGTCGAACCGATCGGCGTCCGCGGCTGCCGCAGCCGCCAGCTCCGCGAGGCGGGGAGGGTCGCCGGCCAGCGCCACCAGGGTGGCCGCCAGGCGCGCGGCCACCTCAATGTCGGGACCGCTGGCGAGCACCATGCCGTCGATGCCGTCGCGAACCGAGTCGCGCACCCCGGGACCCGCCACCGCGACCACCGGCAGGCCGGCGGCAAGGGCCTCGGCCAGGACCAGCCCCTGCGTCTCGGTGCGCGACGCGAAGGCGAACAGGTCAGCGCCGCGGGCCAGGGCCAACGCCTCGAGGCGCGGCAGCCGCCCGGTGATGCCGACCCTGCCGGCCAGGTCGGGCGCCGCGGCTCGCCGGCGCAGCGCGGCCTCCGCCGGGCCTCCCCCGACCAACAGCAGCCGCAGCCGCGGGTCGCCGGCGGCGGCGAGCGCGAACGCCTCGACCAGCAGCGCCACGCTCTTCTCGGCGGCCAACCGCCCCACGCTGACGGCCACCACAGCGTCCGCCGGCCAGCCGAAGCGCCGCCGCGCGTCGACGGCGGCGAGGCCGCGGATGGCGGCCACGTCGATGCCGGTGGGAATGACGTGCACGCGGCCCGCCCTCTCCGGGCCGAGGCGAGCGCGGATCTCCTCGGCCAGCTCGCTGCCCGGGGCCACGATGGCGGCGCAGCCGGCCCAGAAGTCGCGCAGGTAGGCCCCGGCCACCGCCGATCCGGGCCGCGCCAGCGGGCCGAGGTAATGGCCGTAGTCCCCGAAGCGGGTGTGGTGCGTGAAGACCAGCGGGGCGCCGACGCGCTGGGACAGGCGGCGGGCCATCAGCCCGGTGACGAACGGTGACTGGGCGTGCACCACGTCGGGCGCGAACTCGCGCGCCCGCAGCATCGCGTCGCCGACGAACGGCACCGGCATGCGGTAGCCGGGAGGCACCGGCGACGGCGCCTGGTACGAGGGCAGCCACGCGTACTCCGGCTCGGGCCCGGGCGCCCCGGCATGCCCCGCTGGCTCGCCGTTCGCAGGGCGCGGTGCCACCACCAGGACCCGGTGACCGGCGGCGCCGAGGCCACGGGCCAGGCCCTCGGTCGAGACCGTGACGCCGGACAGATAGGGAAGGTACGACTCGGTGAAGATCGCGACCCGTAGCGCGTCAGGGCTCACCCGCGGGCCCTCCTGCCCAGGTGCAGGGTGGCCAGCCCGGTCGGCAGCCAGCGCCAGCGCACCACGTCGAATCCGGCGCGCTCCATCCGGCGCGCCACGTCGTCTGGTGGCGGGTATCGATCCAGGCTTGCCGGCAGGTAGGCGTAGGCATCGCCCTGCCGCGCCAGCCGGCCCAGCAGCGGGATCACGCGCCGGAACCAAGTGCGGAACAGCGCGCGGCCGATCCCAGAGCGCGGCTCGGCGATCTCCAGGATCGCCAGGCGGCCGCCGGGGCGCAGGACGCGCGCCATCTCGGCCAGAGCCTCGTCGAAGTCGGGCATGTTGCGCAACCCGAAGCCGATGGTCACCACGTCCGTCGAAGCGTCGTCGAGAGGCATGGTCATGGCGTCGCCCTGCACCCAGCGGATCGGCGCCGCTCCGCTGCCGGGCGCGGCGCTGCGGGCGCGGGCGAGCATTCGCTCCGAGGCGTCCAGCCCGATCACCTCCCCGTCCGGGCCGACCTCGCCGGCCGCTGCCCGGGCCAGCTTGCCGGTGCCTGTGGCCACGTCCAGGACGCGCATCCCCGACCGCAGGGCGGCGGCCCGCAGGGTCGCGGCCCGCCAACGGGCATCGACGCCGGCGGTCATGACGGTGTTCATCAGGTCGTAGACCGGCGCGATGCGGTCGAACATGCTGCGGACCTCCGACGGGTCGGGTCGCGCGCCGGCCACCTCAGCTCGCCTCCGCCTGCGCGTCGGCCGTCTCCAGCCCCTCGGCCGGGGGCACCGGGCCGCGCTCCGGGTCGCGGACGCCCGGCCAGAACAGGAGGGCGCCCATCAGCAGCGCGCCGACCAGGCCTCCCACCACCATGGTCGTACCCGGTCCGATGGCGGCCGATACCGGACCGGTCAGGGCGAACGAGACCGGCACCAGGCCGGTCGAGACCAGCCAGTCCAGGCTCGAGACGCGCCCCAGCAACCGCCGCGGGACGAGCTGCTGGAGGAGCGTGACCCAGATGATGGCCCCCACCTCGAACAGGGCGGCCGACACGAAACTCACCGCCAGCGCGTGCCAGAGGCTGCCCATCAGCCCGTAGCCCGCCAGGAGCGCCACACCAACCGCCCACGACGCGTACATCACCGTGATGCGCAGCCGCGGCAGGCCGAGCTGCCCCACGCCGACGGCGGCCAGCACGGAACCGATGCCGCCAGTGGCGAAGATGAAGCCAAGCGCATCGGCCTCCAGGCCCAGGCGGTTCTTGACCAGGAAGGGCAGCAGCACCTGCACCGGCCCCACGAAGAGCAGCAGGCTGAACATGGCCGAGACCAGCGTGGCCCACAGCCACGGCGTGCGGCGCACGAAGGCGAGCCCCTCCCCCACCTCCGAGAAGGTGCGACGCAGGCTGGTCGCTGCCGCGGCGCGAACCGGGCGGGCGCCGATCGCCGCCAGGGCCACCATCGAGACCAGGAAGCTCGACCCGTCGACCAGGAAGGCCACCCCGGGGCCGAAGGCAGCCACCACGAACCCGCCGATGGCCGGACCGACCAGCCGAACCATCATCGGGCGGAACAGGCCCTGCAGGGCGTTGGCCTGGGGCAGCTGGTCGTCGGGCAGCAGGTCCGGGACGATGGCGGTCGAGGCGGGATTGAAGAAGGCGTCGCCGAGTCCCACGAAGGCGATGAGCACGATGATGTGCCACAGCTCGATCACCCCGGTGATGGCCAAAATCCCGAGCGCGCCGATGGCTGCGGCCCGCACCACGTCGGCGCCGATCATCAGCCAGCGGCGGTCGTAGCGATCCGAGAAGACCCCGCCCAGCAGGATGAAGATGACCACCGGCAGGGTCCACGCCGCGCCAACGATCGACAGGGCGGTGGGCAGGTTGCTGATCTCGTACACCTGCCAGGCCAGGGCGACGCTGAAGAACCCGTCACCCAGCAGCGAGATGGCCGCGGCGGTCGCCAGCAGGGCGAAGTCCCGGTGGGCCAGGGGCTGCAGGATGCGGACGCGGCTCAGCCGGGCGCGCAGCAGGGCGGACGGGCTCGGCATCGGTCAGACCCGGGTGGTGTGGATGGTGGGCGATACTGGATTCGAACCAGTGACCTCACGGATGTGAACCGTGCGCTCTAACCAGCTGAGCCAATCGCCCACGCGGGGAGCCGAAGTATAGCCGGGCCTCCGGCCCGCCTCAATCGGAACCACCGATGGCCGCCAACCTTGCGGCCAGCGACCCGACATCCAGGCCCTCGACCGCGAATCGCTTGGCCCGTGCCCGCTGCCCTGACACCAGCCGCACCCGCGACGGCGCCACGTCCAGGGCGCGGGCGACCAGGCGTCCAAGGGCGACGTTCGCCTCGCCATCGGCAGGGGGCCGCACCGTTCGTACGTGAAGAACGCCGTCCCGGTACGGGCCGACGGCGTCGCGCGATGCCCGCGGATGGGCGCGGACCTCGACCACCGCGTGGCGGTCGAGGCCGGGATCGTCAGGCACGCGTCGACCCGGACGCCCGTTCCGGGCCGACGGCCGCGTCCTCCTCGTCGTCGATCACGAAGCTCGCCAGCAGTCGCTCGCGCTCCGCCTCGGTCCGAAGGCCCAGCACCACTTCGATGCCCCAGTCGTGGAGGTGGACCACCGGCATGCGTTCGGTGACGGTCCACAGCGTCCCGGGCGTCGCCCGCGACCAGCGATGCCGGCGGAACTGCGTGGGCCGGCCGTGGTCGGGGACCACGAGCGAGAAGTATGGGTCGGTGGGGTCACGACGCTCGAGCCGCTGCAGGCTGCCCCACGGCCCGCGCAGGCGCGGCGCGGTCTCGTCCTGCGGCTCCAGAACGCGGACATCGATCCGCTCCCCCACGGACAGCGGTCGAGCACCTCCGGCCGGAGCGCGGTCGCGCTGCAGGTGAATCACCGGGTAGCCGACCCGCTGGCCGACGAACAGCACCGCGGCCGCGATGAGCAGCGTCCAGACCAGCCACCAGCTCCTCTGCTCGCCCGGCACGATCGGGTCGTCGACCGTGATCACGTATCGATCAATGACCTCCAGATCACCGGCCGGGAAGCGAGGCCCGCCGACGTTCCGGGCGGTCTGGCCGGCGTTGGCGCTGTTCGAGACGTGGCCGGTGATCTCCTGGAGATGGTCGAGCGGCCCGGGCGAGATGAGCACGATGGCGTCGCCCGACGGTTCGACCAGTAGCGATTGAACCTGCTGCCCGGCCTCGACCGCTTCCGGCGAGGTGAGGGTGGTGATCTGGCCGCGCATTCGTACCCAGCCGGACAGCGACGAGACGCCGTCGCGCAGCTCGTCGACGGACTGGCTTATGGGCTGCACCTCGGACGCCTCGATGGCGGGCGCCACAGCGGCCGCACCCAGGAGGAGGACGATCAGCAACGTGACGCCACCGAAGCCCCGCAGCAGCCAGCGGAGGGCGCGGTCCAGCTGTAGGACGGTGTACGGGATCGCGGCGACGAGCGTGCTCATGTCTCTAGCGCAGGAAGGCGCGGGTCAGGATGCCGAGCAGGAGGATGGCGATCATCGGTGACCAGTCGATCCCGCCGGCGGGCGGCAGGACGCGACGGATGGGGCCAAGGAGCGGCTCGGTGACCTGGTACAGGAACGCGGTGAGCCCACCCCCTCCGGTGGGATTGGTCCAGCTGATCAGCACCCGCCCGAGGATCAGGAAGGTGTAGACCATGGCCAGCATGCCGAGGAAGGTGAAGAAGAAGCTCATCGCGCTGAGGATAGCAGCCGGCCCCGTCGCCGGCGGGACTGGCCCCTCAGGCGGCGGGGCGGGGGCCGAACAGGGCGGTGCCAACCCGGACCAGGGTGGCGCCCTCGGCGACGGCCGCCTCGGCATCGGCGGTCATGCCCATCGAGAGCTCCGGCAGCTCCATGCCCGCGACCTCCTGCATGCGGTCCCGCAGGTCGCGCAGGCTGGCGAACGTGGCGCGCTGCTCCGCCTCGTCGGCACCGGCGCGCGCGATCGTCATCAGCCCGGTCACCCGCGCGTGGCGGAGCTCGCCCAGGGCCGATGCCAGCTCCCCTCGCCGCGAGACCTGCTCCCCGAACCAGGCGGCATCGAATCCGGCCTTGGCCTCCTCCTCGCTGAGGTTGACCTGGAGCAGGAGCGTCGGCCGCCGCCCGTCGTCGTGCGCCAGCCGCTCCAGCCGGGCGAGAAGCCCCAGCGAGTCGACGGAGTGGATAGCCGGGAAGAGGGCCAGCGCGCGGCGCGCCTTGTTGGACTGCAGGCGGCCGACCAGGTGCCACTCCGCATCGGACAGCGCCTGAACCTTCGGCTCCGCCTCCTGGACCCGGTTCTCGCCCAGGATCGTCAGCCCGGCGTCGAGCGCGGCCCGGGCCACGGGGATCGGGAAGCCCTTCGTGACCGCCACCAGGCGGAAACCGGCGGGGTCCCTCCCGGCACCCGATGCCGCCGTACGCAGCCGCGCCATCAGCGCGTCGGCGCGTGCCCGGATCAGCTCCGGGGTTTGCGCCGGCTCCTCGATCAGTTGCATGTCGCCAGCCTACCGCCCGATCCGCGCCAGCACCGCCGCCCGCTCGTTCACCGATGGATCAGCCGGGCGTCTATCGCGGCGCGCACCGATCGTCGTTGCTGATCAGGAGACACGCGAACGCCCCGGCCGGACGGCCGGGGCGCATCGGTCCCGGAAGGGCCTACTCCGACTTGCGGCGCAGGAAAGACGGGATGTCCAGGTCGGTCTCGCCGTAGGTCGGACGCACGGCCAGCGGCTCCCGCTCGGTGACGCGCGTCTCGTCGCGTTCCGCCGCGGTGGCGAAGGGCGAGGGCTCTGGCATCTGCTCCTCGAGGTTCTGGCGCTGCTCCCGCTCTCGCTCGATCTCGGCCAGGATCTCGCGGCTGCGCTCGTCCAGGCTGGTCTCGATCCCCACGGCCACGTCGGTCGCCGAGCTGGTCACGGCGCGGCCGGGGCGCGGCTTCTTGGTGGCGTCGAAGCCGGTGGCGATGACGGTGACCTTAACCTCGTCGCGCATCCGGTCGTCAATGACGGTACCGAAGATGATGTTTGCCTCTGGATCGGCGGCCTCCTTGATCACCTCGGCCGCCTCGTTGACCTCGAACAGACCGAGGTCGCTGCCGCCGGTGACATTGAAGAGGATGCCCCGTGCCCCGGTGATGTTCACCTCCAGCAGCGGGCTCATGACCGCGGCCCGCGCGGCCTCGACCGCGCGCTGCTCGCCAGTGCCGATGCCGATGCCCATCATCGAGCTGCCGGCGTCGCGCATGATCGTCTTCACGTCGGCGAAGTCCAGGTTGATGAGGCCCGGCACGGTGATCAGGTCGCTGATGCCCTGCACGCCCTGGCGCAGCACGTCGTCCACCACCCTGAAGGCGTCCAGGATCGACGTCTTCTTGTCCACGACCTCGCGCAGGCGGTCGTTGGGGATGGTGATCAGGGTGTCGCACTTGTCCTTGAGCAGCTCCGAGTACTGCTCGGCGACGAGCTTGCGGCGAACGCCCTCGAAGCTGAACGGCTTCGTGATGACGCCCACCGTCAGGGCGCCCAGGTCCTTGGCGATCTCGGCGATGACCGGCGCCGCGCCGGAGCCGGTGCCGCCGCCCATGCCGGCGGTGATGAAGATCATGTCGGCGTCCTTGAGAGCCTCGTAGATCTTCTCCGAGTCCTCCTCGGCGGCGCGCTGACCGACCTGCGGGTCCGCGCCGGCACCCAGCCCGCGGGTCAGCTTGTCGCCGATGCGGATCTTGTGCGGGGCGTCACTCTGGAGGAGCGCCTGG
>DASUSP010000225.1:0-5043 GCA_036375035.1 Candidatus Limnocylindria bacterium | reverse complement strand
GACCTGTTCGAGCAGACCGGATTCGACCTCCGCGGGCAGGAGTTCGATCCCTTCTACGTCGCCGACCTCACCGGGGCTTCATCGGTGGCATTCGAAGACAACCAGTTGAAGATCACAATCTGGAAGCCCGGCGAAGGAGAGCGGGTCGTCGAAAAGACCTGACGCCGACCAGTTATCGTCATCCGGCTCTTGACCCTGCCAATGTGAGCGGGGTTTGGCTTGGCACGTGAGCCGACACAGTGTCTCTGCAGCCGGGGTGAGGACGCCCACTCTGGTGCTCTGGGACGTCGATCAAACCCTCATCGAGGGCGGCGGGGTCACCCAGCGCGCCTACGCTGCGGCATTCCACACCACGACAGGTCGATCTCTCACCGAGCCCTGGCAGTTCGATGGCCGTACCGAACTCGCGGCGGTCACAGACGTCCTGCGACTCCACGGCTTGGAGCCCGACCGCGAACTTGTCGACGCCTTCACCGAACAGATAGTGGTGGAGTTGCACAACCGCGCTGACGATCTCGCCGCGAACGGCCGCGTCCTGCCGGGCGCGGCCGCGGCCTTGGCGGCCGTCGGAGCATCGGCCACCGTGGACCAATCGGTCCTCACCGGGAACCTGTACCCACTCGCCGTACTGAAACTGCAGCTATTCGATCTCGCCCACCACATCGACTTTCGCATCGGCGCCTACGGCGGTGATGCCTATGACCGCACGGACCTTCCCGCTCACGCTCTGCAACGATCAGCTCAGGTGCTGGGTCGGCACTACACCGGCGCCGATACGGTCATTGTCGGCGACACGCTCCGCGATATCGCTGCCGCGCGTGCCATTGGCGCCAGGGCCGTTGCGGTGGCAACCGGACCCTATGGCGCCCAGGACCTGCAGGAAGCCGGCGCCGACGTGGTCCTGGCCGACCTGACTGACACCGCCGCCGTCGTTCAGGCGATCACCGCGCCGAAGTGAGCTATATCAGCGCAGACCATGTCCACCGAGATCGCGGCTCCGGTTTGAGAGTCAGTCTGGGTCGTCTGGCCAGGCCTCATCGACGGTGGCCAGGATGCGGTCAAGGCTTTCCGGCCCCTCGGCTGCGTAATCGAGCATGCCTTGCAGGAACGCCCCGCGGGCGCCTCCCTGCTCGTTGCGCTGAATGACTCCACCGATCTCGGGTGGCATGAAGTCCGAGGCGTCGAGTCTCAGCTGTCCGGTAATGATTGCATCCGTTAGTTCCTGGCACATCTGCACGCGCTCGGCATTTGCTTCTGCTGGAAGCTCGGCAGCCCGGCAATTGTCGACATTCGAAGCCGCAATGGGAACAAGACGGGTGCCGGTGGGATCGGACGCCTGTGAGGCGCCCCAGTCAGGGCTGATCACCCAGCGAATGAACTCCCGGACCTCCGGTCGGTCACGAAAGGCGCCAACCACCCGCACTTCGGCAACCAATGGCGCGACGCCGCCGTAATCGATGGGCGGCAGCACAAAGTGGCCGACGTCGGTTCCGAGGCGGGCGTCGTCAGGAAGTGCCACTTCTTGGTAACTCGCGCCGAGATTCAGCCAGCACTCGGGCGGGTCGCTGACAAGAGGAGCCATGGCGTCTTCCCAGTTGACGCTTCCGACAGCATCGATGCCGCCGAGTACGGAGCCGCTGCGGAACATGAGCTGCCCGAAACGCGCGAAGGCGTCGCGCACGACCGGATGCTCGAAGCCGATCTCGTGGGCGAGCCACTGGTCATACAGCTCGACTCCACCCAACCGGAGCACAAGTGCTTCGATCCAGTCGGTACCTGGCCAGCCGTCGAAGTCGAAGTCGGACTCGAGACCCAGACACCAGGGAGTCCGGCCCTCCTCGACAAGCTGTTCTGTTAGCTCGACGAGCTCGTCCCATGTCCTCGGAACGGCATATCCTGCCTCGGCGAACTCGGGCACGGGGTACCAGACCAGGTCCTTGATGTACAACTGCGTAGGGACTCCAACGAGCTGGGATCCGACAACACCCACCCCGCCGAGAAAGTCCCCGACCTGTCGGCGAACCTCGGTCGCGTCGAGGTAGGTATCGAGGTCTATCAGCTCGTAATCCGCAGCGGCTAGCTCAAGTCCCAGCTGCGGCCACAGCGCAAGATCGGTTGGATTGCCGGCCGACGACGAGATCTGCGCCTCCAGGGCGTCCTGTGAGCGAACCTGCACATCGATACCGGTCTGCGCTTCGAAGCGCTCGAAGTCATCCCGCAACGACTCGTCGTCTGCCGAAGCGACGATGGCGACTGATGTACCGGCGAGCGGTCGGTCGGGATTCGGCGCGATCGGCGACACGGTGGGAGCGTCGGGGAGTGCCGGCCACCTTTCGTCGCTGGGGCAGCGTTCGATCGCGAAGCGAGTGCACTCCTCAGGAGTAAGCCGGCGTCCGTCCAAGTGGTCCCGAGCCACGTCGACCAGATCGGGGATCGGGAGCCGGTAGATTCCGGTCGGCCCATCGGGCCCGAGCCGGACCTCCACCGGCGCGTCGGCGACGGGGTAGGCAATTCGAGCTTGCTGGATCGCCCAGTGCAAAGCCTCCTCGGCCTGCGGCAGAGCAGGGATCCTGGCTCGTGCGCTGCTGTCGAGCGCTTGCAGAGCAAGCAGCATGGCCATGTCAGGGTCGGTGTCGACAACCAGAACTGACTCCGCTGCGAGCCTGCTCGGCTCAGCCGTCGCAGCCAACTGTTCGGCAAGGTCGTTGGCCTCACTTCGTTTGACGAAGGCATACCCGGCGAGCGCCGCCAAGAGCGCAAGGACGGCTGCCGCGACCATCAGCTGCCGTGTTCGGTTGCGCAAGCTGAGCTGATGCCTTTCGTGCTCCTGGTTGGCGCGTTCTTCGTTCTCCGCAACCGCCCTGCTCGCCTCCAGGAAGGCCCGCTCCGTTGACGTCAACTCCGGATTCGAGGCCTCTCGCCACGACGTCACCTGGGTCAGCCGGATGCCTCGGTACAACTCGCTGTCTGGTCGTCCCATGGAATCCCACGTGTCGGCAGCATGGGTGAGATGGCGCAGCATTCGTTGGCCCTCGACATCGTCGTCGAGCCAGCCCTGAAGACGAGGCCATGCCCGCGCCAACGCCTCATGTGCCAGCTCCACGCCGCTGTCATCGCTCGTCACGAGCCGGGCATCGACCAACATCTCGATCAGTTCTTCGTGCACCCGATCGGCGGTGATCAGACGGCGGGGCAGTCTCGTCCGCACCGGCTCCCCTGCGGGACTTGGGGAGACCAGTCGCAGCAGGAGATCTCGAAGCAAGGCGCGTTGCGCCGACGGAACGCGCTCGTACAGGTCCTCGGCGGACTGCGCCACCGCGCTGCGGATACCACCGGTTTCTCGGTAACCGGCGACCGTTAGCGTGCGACCCTCACGCGCGTCCCAGGTCCTCCGCAGAGCGTGTGACAGCAACGGCAAGGCACCTGGCTCGCCCTCCACCTCGCGGACAAGCAGGTCGACCAGCCCCGGCTCGAGCAGTAGGCAGGCCTGGCGGGCGGGACCCTCGATTGCCGCCCTGAGGTCGTCCTCTGCCATAGCGCCCAACAGGTACAGACCTCGCTCGACCAGGCGCGCAAACGCGGGATACATCGATATCTGGCCAAGGTGATCGGCGCGCATTGCGACCACCAGCGGTCCCTGCTCGGCATGGGCAACCAGTGAGGCGAAGAACTCGTCCCTCTCACCGACGTCCTCGCAGCGGCTGAACGCCTCCTCGCACTGGTCGACCACGAGCGTCGGCGCGGATACCGATCGGGCAACCACAGTCAGGGCCTGGCGCGGCCGGGCACCGGGAGTGGTCACGACCACTTTTTGCCCGGCCAGCTCCAGAGCGGCCGCAACACCCGCCCGGACCAGCGAGGACTTGCCGCAGCCCGACGGTCCGACCACGACGAGAACGCCGATCTCGGTCAAGCGACGTACGCACGCCGCTACATCCGCCTCCCGCCCAAAGAAGCCTTCGGCGTCGGCAACCCCATAGGGCATCAGGCCTAGGTATGGGCAGGTCGCACTTGGCTCCGGAAGTGCGATGTCAGTAACCAGGGCCGGCTCCTGGCGGAGGATCGCCTCTTCCAGCGCCGCCAGCTCCGGACTCGGATCGAGCCCGAACTCGGTGAGGAGCACCGTGCGAGCTTGTCGCAGCGTTCGGAGCGCCTCAGCTTGCCGGCCCGCTTGATAGAGCGCCAGCGCCCATATCGCCCAGCGACGTTCGCGGAGCTGCGCGGCCGTGGTCCGAGCCTGCGCCTCGGCAAGAACGTCCTGGTATCGGCCACAGCGGAGGGCCGCCTCTAACTGGACCTCCTCGGCATCCAGGCGCAGCTCCTGTAGGCGACCGATCTCCACCAGGCCGTCATCCCATTCCGCCAGGTCGCCGAGGGGATCACCTCGCCACAACGCGAGTGCCTCGGTGACCACATGCCATCCGCGGGCGGCCTCGCCAAGGGCGAGAAGCTCCCGCGCGCGTGCCAGCATGCGCTCGAAGCGCCGGGCGTCGATTTCCTCGGCAGGCACAACGAGGCGATAACCCTGCGACGTCGTCTCGATCGCGTTCGCGCCCAGAGTCTTACGCAACCGGGCTATGCACCCCTGAACTACCTTGCTCCACGTCGCCGGACGGCCTGGCCCCCACAACGCGTCCGCGAGCCGATCGGCGCTCGCAACAGCACCCGGAAAGACCGCTAACGCGCTGAGGATGACCCGATCACGTCGCCGAAGGCCATCCTCGCGACCATCTACCGCGAGGGGACCCAGCAGCGCGATCCTCACGAGCGCACTATCACCGACGGCTAGGTGGTCGTCAACAACCGTGATACCGGCGTGATACCGGCCAGTGCCACCGTGGCACCAGCGCAGGGCGAGCAGGGTACTGCGAGGTGCTGCTCGCCGCGATGCGACCAGCACGAGAAGGGGAGGAAGGCCATGAAGCGAGGGCGAACACTTGCCGCCGGCGCGCTGACCGCGATGTTGCTCGTCGCCACGGCGGGCGCGGCAGCCGCCGAGCCCATCGAGCACGCAATGTTCGAGGAGCCCTTCAGCAACGAGAT
>DASUSP010000224.1:0-2861 GCA_036375035.1 Candidatus Limnocylindria bacterium | reverse complement strand
CCCGGCGTTTCGCGGCGAGGAGGTGATCGGCACGGTGAGGGTGCTCTCCCTGGACCGGGTGCGCGGGGTGCGCCGCACGAGCTTCCGCCGCGCGTCGGATGGGGTGGAGCTGGCCGAGGTGCGCAGCGAGTGGGTCTGGGTGCGCCTCTCCGACGGCCGTCCGAGCCGCGTTCCCCAGGAGCTGCTCGACGCCTGGGGACCTGCGCTGGCCGGCGCCTCCGACGCGGGCTGAGCCCCGGAGCCCTCAGCCGCCGGTTGCGTGGCGTCGCACCGTTTCGTAGAACCAGGCGAGGGAGTCCTCGGGCCCGTTCGCGAAGCGCTTGCGCGCCTTCCCGATTGGGTTCACGGAGCTCACCGGCCCGCCGACGTCGACCAGCGCCCCATCGCCTGCCCACCGCCCGCCGATGTGCCGCCGAACCACCTCGCCGACGTAGGCGCCCACGTCCTGCTGCAGGCCGTCGGGCGCCGGGGCCTTCCCCGGCGGATCGAAGTCGCTGGCGATGAACTCGTCGAGCGCCGCGAGACTCTCCGGCGAGTAGTCCAGGGCGAGCCCCGGTGCGAGGTCCGCCATGATCGTCACGAAGGTCGCCGCCTGGCCCGTGAACGGGCTCGGGGCGCTCGACTCCGGGCGCTGCTGCGGCTGGTCGTCACCTCGGCGGAAGAATCGCATCGGTCCCTTCACCCTCCTGTCGCGGGCCTGGCAACGGACCGATTCTGCCTCAGATCGCGCCCTCCAGGGAGAGCAGCCAGCGCTTGCGGTCCAGGCCGCCGGTGTAGCCGCCCAGCCCGCCTCCGGCGTGCACCACCCGGTGGCAGGGCACCACGATCGGGACGGGGTTGGAGCCCAGCGCGTTGCCTGCGGCGCGGGCCGCACGCGGTGACCCGGCGGCGCCGGCCACGTCGCGGTAGGTTGTCAGCTCCCCGAAGGGCACGGTGGCAGTGGCCCGCAGCACGTCGACGGCAAAGCCGCGCACCAACGACCAGTCGACCGGCGTGGAGAAGGCGCTCAGCTTCCCGGCGAAGTACGCCTCCAGCTCGCGCCGCACCGCATCGGTGCGCTGCGGGGCGCGCAGCACGCGCGGGCTGACCCGCCGCGCCAGCTCACCGAGGACCGATTCCGGCGCCTCCTCCGCGTACGCCAGCCGCACCAGGCCGCGCGGCGTGGTCGCCACCAGCAGCTCGCCCAGCGGCGAGTCCATCGAGGCGTAGGCCACGTCCAGCAACCCCTCCGCCTCGGCGCGCGATCGGAGCGCGGCGCCGAGCCGCTCGGCATCCAGCGGCGGGACGTCGCCGCCCCGCGCAAGGCGTCGCTCGAGCTCGCTCATCGGTCCATCTCCTTCCGCAGCCGCCGCAGGGCGGCGCTCACGTTCTGGCGTGCCGCCTCCTCGCTGATGCCCATCCGCTCACCGACGCCCCGGTACTCCAGGTCCGTCACGAACCGATGCACCACCGCCGCCCGCTGCTTGGCGGGCAGTGCCCGGACCGCGGCCCACAGTCCCTCGTCCGCCGGCTCGACCGGGTCGACCGCCGGCTCGTTGGCGGGCTTCAGCCCGTCCATCGGTCCCGTGGGCCGCCGCGCGCGCGAGCGCGCCAGGTCGGTCGCCTTGCGACGGGCGATGGTGTACAGCCAGGCCCTCAGGTTGTCGCCATGGTCCAACCGCGGATAGGCGCGCAGCGCCGCGATCAGGGTGTCCTGCAGGCAGTCCTCGGCCTCGTCCGGCCCGACGAATCCGACCAGGAACCGATGCAGCTCCACGGCATGCGCGTCCACCAGGGCCTGGAAGGGTGGCAGTTGCACGCTCATGGAACGCTCCGCCGGCGGCGTCTGTGAGGTCAGGCGGCGGCGCGCCTGACCAGGTCCTCATAGGCCGATGGATCGTCGCGCAGGATCGTCGGCAGCCACACGCCGTCTGCGTCCTGCGACCACTCCATCTCCAGCCCCGGGTTCTGGGCATTGGTCCCGTCGGGGGCGAAGAGGTGCGGCGAGCCCTGCACGGCGTCGGTCTTGGCCACGTCCCACTGCTCGAAGATGGCGCGGCGGGCGCGGCCGGAGTCCAGGGCATCGGCCAGGGCGGCCAGGTCCAGCCCGTCGGTCTCGGACGCGACCTCCAGGATGACGTGCCGAAGGCTGACGCAGCGGCTCTCGCCCCAGAAGGCGCGGCGCAGCCCGCGGTCCAGCGCCTCGGACGCTGTAAGCCCCTGCTCCTTGGCGGCCTGCACGGCCTCCATCGGCGGCAGCATGGTCACCGGGTAGGTCCAGTCCGGGCCCCTCCACGCCTGCCAGCCGGCGCGCGGCGCCAGGCTCGAGCAGATGGGAATCTCCGGCTCCAGCTCGTTGCGCGGGGTGGGCTCGGAGTTGAACAGCTCCAGCGGGAAGACGCGGTGGTCGAAGCGGACCCGGTCCTCCAGGCCGAGGCGCCGGCGGGCGTCCCACAGCCGCCAGACCGCGACGTGCGCCCACGGGCAGCCGATGTCGCTCCAGACCTGGACGCTGCCGGGCTCGGCGGCCAGGTGAGGGGTCGGCGCGGTCAATCCAGCGTGAAGTAGTCGCCGCCGCTGTATCGGCCCGTGCGCTCCTTGCGGATCTGCATGAGCACGTCGTTCAGCAGGCTGGACGCGCCGAAGCGGAATCGGTCGGGCGTCATCCACTCCGGGCCGAGCGTCTCGTACAGGACGGTCAGGTAGGCGATCGACTCCTTGGCGGTGCGGATGCCGCCGGCCGGCTTCATGCCCACCGCCCGGCCGGTCTGCCGGTGGAAGTCGCGGATCGCCTCCAGCATCACCAGCGTGACCGGCAGCGTGGCGGCCGGCTGTACCTTTCCGGTGCTGGTCTTGATGAAGTCCGCTCCGGCGGCCATGGC
>DASUSP010000223.1:0-7127 GCA_036375035.1 Candidatus Limnocylindria bacterium | reverse complement strand
CCCATGCGCAGGAGCGCGCGCTGCACCTGCTTCGGAGGAACCCGCCCGGTGAAGAAGCGCTCCACGAGGCGCACGAGCTTGGGGCTGTAGCCGCGCTCGGCGAGGATGCGCGGAGCGTGCTCACGCGCCAGGCTGGCGTCGCCGCCCGTGTCCAGCAGCACCAGGTGCGAGACACGCTCGGGGTATCGCAGGGCGTACTCCAGCGCCACCTGGCCACCGAACGAGTGACCCAGCACGGCCCAGCGTTCGAAGCCCAGGTGCTCGCGCAGCGCCTCGGGGTCGGCGGTCAGGTTGTCCCACGTCATGCTCTCGAGCGGCACGCCCGTGGATCGGCCGTTGCATCGGTGGTCGTAGAAGACCAGCGTGAACCGATCGGCCAGGCGGCGGAACGGGAGGAGCGTCCAGAGGTCCCCGCTGGGTCCGCCGTGCATCAGCACGAGCGGCGGACCCTGGCCGACGACCTCCACGTTGAGGGCCACGTCACCGAGACGGATCCTGGGCATTTCTGTGCGTCCTCCTATCGTGGGTCGATGGGCGTGATGATCCCCAGCCGATCCTCGAGCGCCTGGGCCGCGTCCAGGCACAGGTCCTCGCGGAAGCGCGGACCGATGACCTGCACAGCCTGGGGCAGACCCTCGCCGATGCCGACCGGCAGCGCCACCGCCGGGAGCCCCAGCGCGTTGACGGCCATGGCCATGCGCATGCCGCGGATGGTCTCGGCCACACGGCCCTCGGCGAGGTCGGTGCCCACCTTGAAGGGGATGTCGGTGTAGATCGGGGCGACGATCAGCGGATGGGTCTCCTGGAACTCGCCCCACGCCCTGAGCAGCGACTGTCGCGTGACGAAGGCATTGCCGGTGTTCAGCGGGTCCGGGGCCCCGGCTACCTCGTAGAAGGCGTCGAGGAACCGCCGGGTTTCGGCCGGCAGCATCTGCGAGGAGACCTCCCACATCGCACGGATGTCCGGCGCATTGAGCATGTCCAGCAGCACCGCCGCCGCCGCGTCGATGGATGGCGGTTCGATCTCGTCGACGACGTAGCCGGCATCCTCCAGGCCCTGCGCTGCCTTCCGAACGCCGTCGCGCACCTGTGCGGCGACGCCCCCGTTGGCCGGGTCCACCACCAGGGCGATCCGAATGGGGCGGCCCGGCTCGGCGCCGCGAAGCGGCGCGGCGACCGACCAGGGATCCCGCCAGGTGGGGCCGGCCAAGGCCGCGAGGGCGGACCGCAGGTCCGCGACGCGCCGCGCCATCGGTCCCTGGACGGTGGTGAGCTGGACGCCGATCGCCACGTCCCCGGGTCCGGTGCTCGACGCATCCGGGATGCGCCCGAGGGTGGGCTTCAGGGCGGCCACGCCGCAGCACTGGGCGGGCCAGCGCAGCGACCCGAGCCCGTCGTTGCCGAGCCCCAGCGGGCTCATGCCGGTGGCGATCGCGGCGGCCTCGCCGCCGCTGGAGGCGCCCGGCGTGCGGGACCGATCCCATGGGTTCACGGTCGCGCCGTGAAGCTCGCTCTCGCAGTGCCAGCGCACGCCGATGGTGGCGAGGTTGGTACGGCCGATGGGAATGGCTCCGGCGGTCTTGAGTCGCTCGACGACTGGCGCGTCGTGTGTCGGGTAAGCCTCCGCCATCGCCTTGAGGCCCAGCGTCGTCGCGGTGCCGACCACGTCGATGTTCTCCTTGGCGGTGAACGGCACGCCGTGGAACAGCGGCAGATCGCCGCCGTGCGCCAGCGCGCGGTCCGCCGCCATCGCGGCCTCGATGGCCTGCTCGCCCAGGACGACCGTGACGGCATTGATGGCCGGGTTCAGCGCCTCGATCCGTCGAAGGTGAGCCTCGATGACCTCACGGCTGGACGCCTGCCGCGATCTGATCGCCTCGGCAAGCATCAGGGCGCTCATGCGCCAAAGATCGGTGGTCGTGGTGCCGCTCGCTGCACGAGGCGCGCAGGTGGCGCTCATGATTCCTCCTCCTCAGGCCGTGGCCAACACGCGTTCCTCGGTGCGCTCCGGCGCCGCCTCGGGGTCCAGCAGGTCCAGCTCACGCCGCAGCGCAGCCGCGAGGAGGTCGACATCGGGGAACGTGTCCCGGTCAGCCACGATGGCGATGTCGAGTGCTCCGGCGTACGACAGCGCCCCCACGCCCAGCGGCTCGTTGCCGAGAAGGTTCAGCACCGGGAACAGCTCCAGCACTCGTGCCCCGGCGAGGTAGAGCGGCCGCCGCGGGCCGGGGATGCTGGCGGAAGTGACGTTTACGCGCTGGCGGATGATGGACTTCAGCATCACCCGCCTCACGACACCGATGCCGAAGAGGCCCCCCAGCGACACGCGCGGCCACGCTTTGCGTCGGGCGGTCTCGGCGGCGATCAGCGCCAGCCGGCGGCCCGGATCAGCCACGCCCAGGCGAAGCGGGACGACCATCTGAGAGATTCGGTTGCCCTGCACCGTGCCCCGTAGCCTGCGCCGCAGCGAGACGGGGACGAAGATCCGCACCGTGACGCCCGCCACGGGTTCGCCCCGGGAGCGCAGCAGCTCGCGCAGGCCGCCGGCGATGGCGGCCAGCAGGACGTCGTTGACCGTCGCGTCGTACCTCCGGCCGATCCTCCTCACCAGCGCGACGCTGCCGCGGACGAGGGCGAGGTTGCGGTCGGGTCCGATGAGGCGATTCAGGCTGGTGTCGGACCCCGGCTTGTCCGCCATCAGCTCGCGCATGGCGGGCAGGCCGCTCCGCAGTCGCCGGAGCAGGGCCAGGGGACGGACGAGGACCGAGAGTGCCGCGCCAGCTCCGGCCGCGAGCCGCCGCAGGTTGTCGATAAGGAGCTGCCGCGCGGATGGGAGAGCCGCGGGGGTCCAGGGCGGCGCCGTTGATGAGGGCACATCGGGACTGGGATCGAAGAACGCCGACAGGATGGTCATGGCCGCCCGCCCGTCGCCGATAGCGTGGTGCATCCGCACGAAGAGCCCGATCCGTCCGTCAGCCAGCCCGGGCAGGAACCACATCTCCCACAGCGGTCGCGACATGTCCAGGCGACGGCGGCGCAGGCGCTCGATGGCCAGCAGGAGCCCCGCCTCACCGCTGCCCGCCGGGAGCGGCTCGATGCCCACGTGCCGGTCCACGTCGAATCTCGGGTCGTCGCGCCAGAGTGGCGGTCCCAGGCCCCGTCGCGGGTAGTGGACGACCTGCCGGAAGCGCGGGACAAGGTGCAGCCGGGACGCGATGTGCTGCCGCACGGCATTGAGGCGCAGGTTCCCGGTGGCATCGAGCAGGAGGTCGCCCTCGAGGGTCCCGATCGCCCCGACGTCCTGCGGCCAGGCCGCATCGGCCCGCAGCATGAGCTCGTCCTCGGCGGTCAGCCTCTCGATCCGCATCAGCCCCTCCCGATCCGGCGCAGGGCAATGGCCGACGCTGCCAGCGCAAGGCCGCCGGCCGCAACGAGCAGCGGAGCCCGCGCCGTCGCCTCGGGCTTTCGGTAGAATGACAGCATCCCCAGGTCGGTGTGGATCGCCGGTGCCGGGGTGCCGTCCGCGCCGCTGAAGGCCACCCGAACCGGCGGCATGCCAAGGGGGGTCAGGTCGAGCCGGAAGACGCGCGGGTCCTCGGGATCATCGGGATGCAGCAGGAAGCCCCGGTAGAGGGCCGGCACGGGAACGAGCAGCCGCGCCATCAGCCGGCCGCCTCCCACGAAGACCTCGACTCCCCCGCCGAAGCCCAGCCGCCCACGCAGGTCGGAGATGCGAGGCGGGAGGACATATCGGCCGCACAGGTCGCCCCACGTTTCGGGATGATGCGGCAGGTCCGTGCGCACGGCGTCCTCCCGGGCGCCGATCAGGCGGCGCAGCAGCTGCTCCAGCTCGATCGGCAGCCAGGTCGTCGCTCCCGGCGAGCCGTTGGTGAGGCCGATGACGGCGAAGCCGTCGTCCGGCGCCACCAGCAGGTCGGCGTTGAAGCCGGGCATGCGCCCGTCATGCCCGACCATGAGGTGCTCGCCGGCCCGGCTGCGGAAGAACCCGAGTCCCATGCCCGGCAGGCGCGGATCGGGCTGGAAGTGGGGCTCGAACATGACGGCCAGCGTCTCGGGGCGGAGGATCGAACCGTCGGCATTGGAGCCCCCTCCCAGCAGTGCCGCCGCGAAGCGCGCCAGGTCGCGGGTGGTGGAGAAGCCGGCCGAGGCCGCCGTGGTGATCCAGTCGCGATCCGGGGCGGCGACCGGGCCGCGCGGCCCCAGCACGTAGCCGGTCGCCAGGCGTGGCCGAAGCCGCTCCGACCGGGCCAAGTCGGTATCGGCCATGCCCAGGGGATCGAAGACGTGCTCGCGGAGGTATCGGGCCAGCGGCATGCCGCTGACGTCCTCCACGATCTGGCCCAGCGTCGCGACCCCGTGGTTCGTGTACGCGAAGGCGGTGCCCGGCTCGACCACCGCGCGCAGCCGGCCGCGGTAGTACTCGCCCAGCGGCGGCAACGGGTCGTCCGCCCTGACACTGAGGCACGCCGGCCGGCTCATGAACGGGCCCCAGGACGGGTGCAGCAGGTCGGAGAGGCTGATCACCTCCGGGATGCCGGAGCTGTGGGTCAGCAGGTGACGGATTGTCACCGGTCGGTGATCGGGCCGGACGGTGACTAGCCGGTAGGCGCGCAGGTAGTCGTTGGCGGGAGCGTCCAGGTCCACCAGGCCGCGCTGCCACAGCTGCGTGACTGCCACGGCGCTGAAGAGCTTGGTGACCGACGCGATACGGAAGACGGTGTTCTCGGTGACATGGGCGCGCGACGCGACGTCGGCCCACCCGTGCCCGTAGAAGGACTCCAGGCGCCCGTCCCGCACCACGCCGATGGCCAGGCCAACGGCGGGATGGCGACCCGAGATCTCGCGGATCAGGGCCTCGGGATCGTGCCTCGGGGCCCGATTCGGCACGCGTATGGACGCAGCGGGCGGCGGCCGGCCGCTCCGGGTTGCGGTCATCGCTTCAGCCGTCCCGCTGACGGATGGCGGGTCAGGCCGTCAGTGGCCCCCGCGTCGCGCCTCCCGCTCCAGCAGCTGGCGCGTCTTCCGCTCCTCCCACTCGGTCCCGAACAGCGAGTCCTCGAAGAGGACCGATACGGCATGGGCAGCCAGCCCGATGCCCCACGCGACGGCCGGGAAGGCGACCCACCAGAAGGTCGGGCTGATGATCCAGTTGAGCAGGACGAGCCCGCCGAGCACCACCACGAAGATCGCGGCGTGCATGTACAGCTCCCTGAGCCGATGCACCCGCCGACGCGCACGCGAGACCTGTTCCTCGGTCATCTTGGCCTCCGCTCCAATGGGAGAGCGCCTGGACGGGCGCCCTATCCCCTAGAACCTAGGCCCGCCACGTGCGCTCGGCGAGTGCCATTTCACCTGTCTTGCGCGGTCATGCTTCCCGAAGCGCACGCCGGCGCTGCGCTGCGCGGTCCGCCGTCGAGGTCGACGAGCGCGGGGTGACACAGCGGATGTCGTCGGGCGGGCCACGGCGACAGCCGCTGCCATCTACTCGAGGGTCACCTCGATCCAGCCCTGGTTTGAGCTCTGCGCGTGACCGTCATCCTCCCAACCCGACGGGGTCTGGTCGGCATCCCAGTACGCGAGCGCCATCAAGGCAGGGCTGCCCACCGCAAACTGCGCGTCCTGTTCGTCACCGGTATCCAGGGGACGCCTGATCTCGAAGATCCACGTGCCCTCGCCACCTTCCGTCTGGTTGGTATGGCTCCAGACGCCGAGCAGGCTGTTCTCGGCCCCGTCGGCGTTGTCATCCTCGCGTTCGTCAGGGCTCGTCGCCCACTCGTCGTCGAAGTTGCACCCGGCGTCGTTGCCGGGATCGCCGTCTCCGGCGTCCGAGACCTCGCCGCCGGTCTGCTCCCCGGCCGCACACTCGAGCTCCCAGTGCCAGATGTCGACCATCCCCAGGCTCTCCTCCTCGCCCTCAGGATCGTCGGGGCCCATGTGCGCACCCGCCTCGGCGACGACGGCCCACATCACCGCGGGGGAACCGGACAGGTGCGCGTCCTCGGCGCTCCAGTCATGGTCGTCCTGCAGCTCGAAGAGGACGTACACGAACTCATCGTCGTGGGCCACCCGGACCGTCGCCTCCTTCGACTCCACCTCGACCTCGACCCCCTGGATCCCCTCGAGGGTCAGATTGAGACCGGCGATATCGGCCCAGTCCGCAGCCTCCCCGTCGACCGTGATCTCAGCCGCAGGAGCGACGATCGAGCGCAGCTCAGATTCGCTCGCGGCCGGTGACGAAGTGGTGGCTGCTCCGCAGGAGCTGACCACCAGTGCCAGCACCGAAAGTAATGCAACGCAGCTAGATCTGGACATGCCCGGTCTCCTTTTCCGAATCTTCTGGGCCGACGCGGACGCCGACCCCCAATGAGCCGTGCTACTCCCTCAGACTCAACAGGTACGTCACGAGATCGTCGAGCTGCTGAGTGGAGAGCCCGTCGTAGGTCGGCATCTCATCATCCTCGGGAGTGACGATCTGCCTCCGCATCTCAGCCTCCTCCCAGCGACGCCCGGCCCGCGAGAGGTCGGGACCAACGTCGCCTCCGATGCCGCGGATCTCATGGCAGGAGCTGCATTCCTGCGCGTTGTAGACCTCGAGGCCGGCGAGCTCCCCGCTGGACATCCCCTCGGTCGGCGGAACTGCGACGGCCACGGGCGGGTTCGCGCTCGCCCCGAGGTAGGTGAGGCCCAGGACACCGATAACCACGGCCGCCGTCAGACCCATCGCGACTGGCCGCTGGCGCGGGTGTCGGCCGCGACCCCGATCGATGAAGGGAACGAAGATGAAGATGATCGAAGCGAGCGTGAAGGTCAGGAAGATCAGCAGTGGCTCCAGGCTGCCGGTGAAGTACCAGAGGAGCTGGAAGAGGTCGAGGAAATACCACTCCGGACGGGGAACGTAGTTCGTAGCGTTCGGGTCGGCCTGCGGCTCGAGCGGTGCCCCGGCACCGATCGCCAGCGCAAGGAGCGCTACGGTCAGGATGGCGGCGATGACGGCGTCCTTGAGGAGCGCCTCCCAGAACGGCTTGCCGGCCTGCTTCTCGGCGGCGTACTCACGCTCGTACGCCTCGCGGCGCGACAGGCCAGCCTCGGGTTCCACGAGCGGACGT
>DASUSP010000222.1:0-7102 GCA_036375035.1 Candidatus Limnocylindria bacterium | reverse complement strand
TCCTCGGTGCCGAACGTGCTCGTTGCCGGGTCGTCCGCGTTCGTGGACTCCAGGACGGCCGGGCTGACAATTGCGAACGGCGGCAGGGTGATCGCGTACAGGAACGTGGCGCTCGGCTCACGAAGCGTGATGGTCACGGTGTACTCGTCCGTGGCCTCCACGTTGGCGACCAGGTTGTCCGCCCCGAAGCCGTCCATGGTCAGGTCGTAGTAGTAGGCGTTGGCCTGCAGCTCCTCTGGCAGGTTCTGCCAGCGGTCGAAGTTGGTCTTGACCGCCTCGGCGTTGAACGGCGTCCCGTCATGGAACATCACGCCCTGGCGCAGGTTGAAGACGTAGGTGTCGTCCTCCGCGGTGCCCTCCCACGACTCGGCAAGCACGCCGGTCAGCTCATTGGTGCTGCCCGGCTCGAGATCGATCAGGGGCTCGTAGATCTGCTGCAGGATCCGGAACGACTCGCCGTCGCTGGTCTGCGACGGATCGAGGCTGGCCGCCAGCCGTGCGCCGGCGAAGACCATGGTGCCGCCGGCCTGGCCTTCGCCGCCCTCGCTCGGGGCGGCGCTCTCGCCTGGCTCCTGGCTGCCACCCGGCGCTGACGGGCTCGGGGACTGGGCACCGCCGCACGCGGCGAGGATCAGCGCCAGCCCCATCGTGATGGGTAAGACCTTCCACCTGTGGTTCATGTGAACCCTCCGCTACCTCACTCCGATGCGCCGGGCGCGCCGGCCTCGTTGCGTTGATCCCCCTTATATCAGGCTCATACCCCCGAAGGTAACCCCCGGTTCAGGCCCGCGGCTCACGCCCGCCGCCCCCCGTAGCCGTTTCGGAGGATGTTCTCCCCGCCGCCAGCGACGCCGGGAGGCTGTCGCTCGCTTCTGGTTTGTGGGCCGTCGGGCCCGCGCCGAATGGCTTGCGCTTGATCGGTTCCGCGCCGAGGTGAGCGACGCCGATGTCGCTCTGCAGCGCGTCCTCCGCGTAATGGCACGCGGCGCGGTGCTCGGGCTCCACGATCCGCAGCTCCGGATCCTCCGTTCGGCAGTTCTCGGGTCGGCCGAGCTGCTCGTAGAGCCAGCAGCGGGTGTGGAACCGGCAACCGGCGGGCGGGTTGGCCGGGGAGGGAACGTCGCCGGTCAGGATGACGCGCTTCCGGCGCCGCTCGGCGCGTGGGTCCGGGATCGGGACCGCCGAGAGCAGCGCCCGGGTGTAGGGATGCGCCGGGGTCTCGTAGATCGCCGACGGAGGTCCGAGCTCGACGATCTTGCCCAGGTACATCACGCCCACGCGGTCGCTGATATGGCGAACCACGCTCAGGTCGTGAGCGATGAACAGGTATGTCAGGTTGAACTGCTCGCGAAGCTCGACGAGCAGGTTCAGCACCTGCGCCTGGATGGACACGTCCAGCGCGCTGATCGGCTCGTCGCAGACGATGAACTCCGGCTCCACCGCCAGGGAGCGGGCCACCCCGATGCGCTGCCGCTGACCGCCCGAGAACTCGTGCGGATAGCGGTTGGTGTAGTTCGGGTTCAGGCCCACCAGCGTGAGCAGCTCCTTGACGCGCTCCAGCTTCGCCTTGCCGCTGGCCAGGTTGTGGGTCTCGATCGGCTCCGAGATGATCGACCCCACCGTCATACGCGGATTGAGGCTGCTGTACGGGTCCTGGAAGATGATCTGCATCCGCCGGCGCATCTTTCGCAGCTGGTCGCGCTTCATGGTGGTCAGGTCCACCCCGTCGAACCGCACGACCCCGTCGGTCAGCTCGCGCAGCCGGATCAGCGCCCGCCCGATCGTGCTCTTGCCGCAGCCCGACTCCCCCACCAGGCCCAGCGTCTCGCCCTTGCGGATGTCGAAGCTGACGTCGTCGACCGCCCGGACCGCGCCGACGGTCCTCTGGAAGAGGCCAGCCGTGATCGGAAAGTGGACTTTGACGTGCTCTGCCTCCACCAGCGAGCTGCGCGAGGCCAGCTCCGCGTCGTGAGTCTGCCGCTCGTTGGCGGGCTGCTGCATTCGGGGCTCCTGCATCACTGGATCCAGCCGCGGCCCGGCTCGGTACCGAAGCACCGCGCCAGGTGCTCGGGACTGTCTCTCTCGCTCAGCTCCGGCTCCTCCGCATGGCAGATGTCGCGCGAGTACGGGCAGCGCGGTGAGAAGCGACACTCCTCGACTCGGCTCAGGAGGTCCGGCGGCATGCCCTCGATGGTGCGCAGCTTGGCCCCCCGCTGCTCGTCCAGCCGGGGAAGCGAATCGAGCAGGCCCCAGGCGTAGGGCATCTGCGGATTGTCGAACAGGTCGTCGGTCACGCCGGTCTCCACGATCTGGCCGGCATACATGACGTTGACGCGGTGGCACATTCCGGCGGCGATGCCCAGGTCGTGCGTGATCAGGATCACGGCGGTGCCGAACTCCTCGGAGAGCGACCTGATCAGCTCCAGGATCTGGGCCTGGATCGTCACGTCCAGGGCCGTGGTCGGCTCGTCGGCGAGCAGAAGCATCGGGTCGCAGGCCAGCGCGATGGCGATCATCACGCGCTGTCGCATGCCGCCTGAGAACTGGTGCGGGTAGTCCCCCATGCGGTCGCGGGCGCGCGGGATGCCCACCTTGGAGAGCAGCTCGACGGCGCGGTCGTTCGCCGCGCGGTTGGAGAGACCCAGGTGCAGTCTGGCCGACTCCGCGATCTGGAAGCCGATCGACAGGGTGGGGTTCAGGCTGGTCATCGGGTCCTGGAAGATGAAGCCGATGCGCTTGCCGCGCAGGAGCCTCATCTCCTCGTTCGACAGCTTCATGACGTCCACGCCGTCGAACAGGATCTCGCCCGAGACGATCTTGCCAGGCGGGTCTGGGACCAGCCTCGTCAGCGACAGCGCGGTGACGCTCTTGCCGCAGCCGGACTCGCCGACCAGGCCCAAGGTCTCGCCGTAGTCGAGCTCGAAGCTGACCCGGTCGACGGCGCGAACCTCACCATCCTTGGTGTAGAAGCGCGTCGAGAGATCTCGCACTTCCAGCAGCTTGCGCGCGTGGCGCGCCTTCTCGTCGGCGAGCTGGCTGGCGAGGCGCCGCCCCTCCTCGGTCTCCAGGGAGACCGCCTCGGGCAGCTTCTGCGCGTCCGGCAGCTCGGCGACCGCCGGCGAGCCCGCTTCGACCCGCCGGTCGTCGTCTGTGGCCGTCAACTACTGCTTCCCCTTCAGCTTCGGATCGAGGGCATCTCGCAGGCCGTCGCCGAGGAACGTGAAGCTCAGCAGCGCCAGCGCGATCGCGATTGCCGGAAAGATTAGCAGGTGCGGCTCCGAGCTCATCCAGATCTGGCCCTCGGTGATCAGCGTCCCCCACGACGCGCGCGGCACGTTGGCGCCGATGCCGATGAAGGCCAGCAGCGCCTCGGCCAGGATAGCGCCGGGGATGCCGAGCGTGACCGCCACGATGATCGGGCCGATGGCGTTCGGCAGCAAGTGCCGGGTGACGATCTTGCGATCCGGCACGCCGATGGCCCGCGCGGCCTCGACATACTCGGTCTCCTTCAGGCTCAGCATCTGGCCGCGGACCAGGCGCGCCACGCCGACCCATGACACGATGCCGATGGCCACGAACACCAGCAGCAACCCGTCGACGGCGCCGCCGAACCAGGTGTCCTTGAAGACCACCGTCAGCAGGATGATGAAGAGCAGGTCGGGGAACGCGTAGGTGATGTCGGTGAGCCGCATCAGCAGGTTGTCGACGCGCCCGCCGAACCAGCCGGCCAGCGCCCCGATCGGCACGCCGATGAGGAGCACCGTGGCCTGTACCACCAGCGCCACGGTCATGCTGATGCGAGCCCCGTCCATGATCCGCGACAGCAGGTCGCGCCCCAGGATGTCGGTGCCCAGCAGGTGACCGCTCTCGCCCGGGTTGGCGGGACCGCGCGTCTGCCGGATCAGGTCCGTGTCGGTCTCCGCGTAGCCGTACGGCGTGATGAACGGGCCGAAGATGGCGAGCAGAACGAACAGGATCACGATGATCCCGCCCAGGATCGCCAGCCGGTTCTTGAGCAGCCGCTCCAGCGCGTCCCGCCACAGCGAGGCGGGTGGCCGCTCGGCGATCTTCCGATCGATGGTGGTGGACTCTACGGCCATGTGGTGCGGCCTCCTCAGCTGTACCGGATGCGGGGGTCGATCCAGGCGTAGGCCACGTCGACGACGAGGTTCATCACCGCGATGAGCACCGCATAGAGCAGCGTCACCGCCATGATCAGGCCATAGTCACGCTGGAAGATGGCATCCACGAAGAACCGCCCGATGCCGGGGATGGCGAAGACGCTCTCCACGACGAACGATCCGGTGACGAGGCCGGCAAGCAGCGGACCCAGGATCGTGACGACCGGGATGAACGCGTTGCGCAGCATGTGCACCGTGACGATGCTGCGCTCCTTGAGGCCCTTGCTCTGTGCGGTGCGCACGTAGTCGCGCCGCGTCACCTCGAGCATGCTGGCCCTCGTGTACCTGGCCACCTGGGCGATGCCGTAGCCAGAGAGCGCGGTGACGGGCAGCACCCAGTATTCCGGACCTCGCCAGCCCGATGTCGGGAACCAGTGCAATGTCACGCTGAAGATCAACACCAGCAGCACCGCGAGCACGAAGCTGGGCGTGGCGATGCCGATCACGGAGATGAACGTGGACAGGTAGTCCGGCCACTTGTTCTGGCGCAGGGCGGCGATCACGCCGAGGGGAATACCGAGGATCACGGCGAGGCCGAAGGCCATGCTCCCGAGCTGGATGGAGGCCCACATGTTATCGGTGATGATCTCGGACACGCCCCGGCCGCGGATCCGATAGCTGGGGCCCAGGTCGCCCTGCAGCATGTTCCCGACCCAGTTGATGTACTGGATGTGGATCGGCTCGTTGAGCCCGAACTGATCCTCGAGCCGCTCGATGACCTGGGGCGGCAGCGGCCGATCCGGGTTCAACTGGAACGGAGTCCCGGGCGCCGCGTGCATCAGCAGGAAGGTGATGACCGACACCACGAAGACCACGGGGATGAGCCACAGGACCCGGCGGATGATGTAGGTGGTCACGCTAGAGCCTCACTGTCCAGGGGTGGTCCTACGCCGATGAGCTGCCGACGGCCGCGAGTCCCGGATCGAACCGGGGCGCGCGGCCGTTGGGTGGAGGGGCGGACCCCTCCACGCAACGGTTCGTTGCTACGTCCCTACGCGATGTGGCCTATGCCGCGTCACGCGGGGCGATGTAGATCCGATCGTAGAAGAGCTCGCCGGTGTTCGAGTCGCCGGAGGTCACGACCAGGCCTTCGACGTACGGCTTCACCAGGGTGAAGCGTCCGTACCAGTAGACCCAGACGGCCGGCGCGTCGTCGACCAGCATGGCCTGCGCCTCCTCGTACAGCGGCAGCTGGTCGCTGAGCTCAGCGGTCACCTGCGCCTCGGCGAGGAGAGCGTCCATCTCTTCGTTGCAGTAGCCGCCCCGAGCGGTATCGCAGCTCCACACGTCGTAGAGCCAGTTGTTCGGGTGCGGATAGTCGGTGCACCAGCCGAGCCGGTACATGTCGGCCGGATTCTCGGAGAGCGTCTGCAGGTAGACCGACCACTCCTGGGCCTCGATCGTCACGTTGATCCCCAGGTCCTCCTGCAGGTTGGCCTGGATGAACTCCATGATCGGCTCGTGGCCCGAGCCGGCGTTGACGCCCAGCGTCAGGTTGATGTCGCCAGCGCTCTCGAGCCCAAGCTCGTCGAGCGCGGTCTCCAGGTTGGCCTGGGCGGCGTCGAGATCGTACTCGAGGCCAAAGCCGTAATCCTGGTGACCCGGCATACCGACCGGGATGAAGCTGTCGGCAGGCTTGCCGATGCCCTGGCGCACGGTGTCGATCAGGCCCTCGCGGTCAACCGCCTGGCTGATCGCATGTCGGAGCGCCTTGTTCTCGACCGGGCTGGTGTCACCATCGTTCGGATCCTGGTCGAACCCGAGGTAGTAGGTGCAGAGCACGTCGCCGGTGATGGCCTGCGCGTTCAGCTCCTCGTCAGCACGGACCTGCTCGGCATTCGCGCCGGGCACGGCCGCCATATCGACCTCGTCATTCAGGTACTGGCGGTAGAACCCATCCGGATCCGAGCCGTACTTGATGATGATCTGGTCGAGCATCGGCGCCTCGCCGATCCAGTTCTCGTTCGGAGTCAGGACGATTTCCTCGTCATGGCTCCACGACTCGATCTTGAACGGACCACTGGCGACGTAGTTCTCCGCCTCAGTGAAGTCCTCACCGATCTCGACCCAGGACTGCTGGACCGGAGCGGTGACCCAGATCGTGGTCACGTACAGGAAGTAGCTGGCCGCGCGGCTCAGCGAAACCTCGAAGGTGCTGTCGTCGAGCGCCTGCACGCCCACGTTCGCGAGGGCAGCATCGATCTCCTCGTCCGACGGAGCCGGATCGGCGCCCGCCATGTCGAGGACCTCGCCTGCGCCCACGATGTCAGCCAGCACGTACGAATACGGCGCGGCCGTCCGCGGGTCCAGGGTTCGCTTCCAGCTGTACACGAAGTCCTCGGCAACGATCGGGTCGCCGTTGGAATACGTGATGCCGTCCTTCAAGGTGAAGGTGATGGTCTGAGCGTCGTCAGATACTTCGTAACTCTCGGCGAGACCGCCGTCGGCGGTCAGTTCCAGGTCAGGCGTGAACCAGAGCAGCGGGCGCTGCACCGAGTTCAGAACCTGGAGCGAAGCGCTGTCCTGCGCGATGTTCGGATCGAGGGTCGGCGGGTCTGCGTCCGCGCCGGGAAGGACCAGCGTCTGGTCCGGATCCATGCCCGACTCCGACGGGGCGGTTGATTCGCCCGGCTCGGTCGAGGCTCCAGGAGTGGAGGTGGCTCCACCTCCGCACGCCGCCAGCACGAGCGCCAGCGACGTGATCACACCAAGTGATGTCCTACGCCACATATGTTCCTCCAGTGAAGGGGGGTGCCATCTGGGACCGGGCGGACGTAGCGGCACCAAGGTCTCGGACCTCGGGCATCACCGGTGAACCCTCGTGAGAGCCGTTCACGGTTGGGCGCCGTCCTCCTCGTCTTCCCACGCTTCGCGGTAGCCACAGCGACCCCGGCTTCGCCGGCTTGATGGCGTCCCTTGCA
>DASUSP010000221.1:0-15744 GCA_036375035.1 Candidatus Limnocylindria bacterium | reverse complement strand
CCGACGTCAGCAACGGGCCGTCGCCGGCCTGGATGCAGCAGCGCCTGCTGGCCGCCGGCATGCGGCCCATCTCGGCGGTGGTGGACGTGACCAACTACGTGATGCACGAGCTGGGGCAGCCGATGCACGCCTACGACGCCGCCAGCGTGCCGGAGGGCGAGATCGTCGTGCGTCGCGGGCTGCCGGGCGAGTCGCTGGAGACGCTCGACCACGAACGGCGGACGCTGGACGAGCGGATGGTGGTCATCGCCGACCGCGAGCGGGCCATCGGCCTGGCGGGGATCATGGGCGGCGCCGATACGGAGGTCAGCGCGTCGACCACCGAGGTGATCCTCGAGTCGGCCATCTTCCACGGCCCCACCATTCGCAACACGGCCCGTCGCCTCGGCCTGCGGTCGGAGGCGAGCATGCGGCACGAGAAGGGGATCGGGCACGACCTCCCGCGCTTCGCCGCGGACCGCGCCGCCCGGCTCATCGCCGAGATCATCGGCGCACGGGTGGCCACCGGGATCGTTGACAACCATCCCTCGCCCGCGCCGCCCCGCGTCATCGAGGTGGACCTGGGCCGCGTGGAGCGGCTGCTGGGCATCGGGGTGCGTCCGGACCACGCATCCGCGCTGCTGGCGCCGCTCGGCTTCGGGATCGACACGGTGGGGGAGGGCCATCTGCGGGTGACGGTGCCCTCCTTCCGGCTCGACGTGACCGCCCTGGAGGACGTGGCCGAGGAGATCGCGCGGGCGCATGGCTATGACCGCATCCCCGGCACCCTCTCGATCCCGGAGATGCCCCCGTTCCGCCTGGATCCCAGCGAGCCGAGACACCGGCTGCGCCGCGTGCTGGCCGCGCTGGGCCTGGACGAGATCGTGTCCCACGCCCTGGTCGGCCCCGACGATCTGCGACGAAGCGGCTACGACCCGATGGGGGACTCGCTGGTGCGCGTCGCCAACCCGCTGGCCGAGACGCACTCGATCCTGCGCCCGGTGATGTACCCGTCGATGCTCTCCGCGCTGGCCGAGAACGTGCGCCAGCGTCGCGGCGACCCGTGGCTGTTCGAGGTGGGCAAGACTTACCACGCCGGGGGGGAGACGGGCCCGGCGTGGGCCGAGAGCGCCGGCACGGGGCGCTGGGAGGCATGGCACGTGGCCATCGGCCTGCTTGGCCCGCGGCTGCCCGCCAGCCCCGGGGAGCCGCCGCGCGACGCGGACACCGCCGACCTCAAAGGGGTCGTGGAGGCGCTGCACCACGCGCTGGGCGCTCCGCCGCCCTCGTATCGGGCCGAGACGCCCGAGGAGCTGCACCCGCACCTGCACCCCGGCCGCGCCGGGCGCATCCTGGATCCAGGTGGCGCCGCGTACGGCAGCATCGGCGAGGTTCATCCGGCCGTGGCGGAGGCGTGGGGCCTCCCCGGGCGCCCGGTGATGTGCGCCATCAGCTTGGGTCAGCTGTTCTCCCTGCTGCGCGCCGACGTCCGTGTGCGTCCCATACCGGCCGCCCAGCCGATCGACCGCGACCTGGCGCTGATCGTGGAGGAGAGCGTCCTGCTGGGAGACCTGCTGCGCATCGTCCGTACCTCCGCCGGACCGCTGCTGGCGTCGTCACGCGTCTTCGACGTGTACCGCGGCGACCAGGTGGGTGAGGGCCGCGTGTCGTACGCCATCACTCTGCGCTTCCAGCCCGAGACCGCCGGCGACGAGACGTCGGTGGAGCGGGCCATGAAGCGGGTGCGCGGCTCGGTGCAGCATCACCTGGGGGCGCAGATCCGCTGAGCCGCGGCGTCGGCGATCCTTGTCGCCACGCGAGACTGGCTGGTACCCTTCCGCCGCCCGAGCGACCGCTGACCGCGCCCGGGGTACTGCAACCAGGAGGAATGGCGTGGAGTTCTTTCGCGAGCTGAGCCCGATGGACCTGTTCATCGTGGCCGTGCTGGCCGGTGGCGTCTTCGCCGGCTTCACGCAGGGCCTGGTGCGCTACGCACTCAACGTGGTGGCGGTGATCGTGGCGTTCATCATCGCCTCGCAGCTGAAGGTGCCGCTCTACAACGCGCTCGGCTTTTGGGACGCGTTCACGCCGCTGCTGCGCGAGCAGATCCTGTTCCTGCTCCTCTTCGTCGGGCTGGTGGTGGGAGGCTGGTTCATCGTGCGCGCCTTCTACCAGCGCACGCGGCTGCCGATCGCCCGGCAGCTCGACGAGCTGGGCGGCGCCGTCGTGGGGCTCCTCTTCGCGGCACTGACCATTGGCTTCCTGCTGGTGGTGATGGACACCTTCTTCCTGAGCGCCCCCGAGGAGGTCACCGCGCGAGCCGGCATCATCAAGGGCCTGTACGACGCGCTCGATAGCTCGGCGCTGGTGCAGGTCTTCCGCGACACGCTGATACCGACCGTCGGGTACGTCGCCCGTCCGTTCGTGCCCGACGAGATCGCCCGGTTCCTGGAGCCGCGCTGACCATGGCGGCGGCCGGCGCCACGGCAGCGGCCGAGCGAGTGGCCGGCGGGCCTCGCATCGCGGACCGAGCCTGGTTCAACCGACCCGCGGCGGAGGTCGCCGCCGACCTGCTCGGCTGCCTGCTGGTGCACGATGCGCCGGAGGGCCGCGTGGCGGGGCGGCTGGTGGAGGTCGAGGCCTACGAGGGCCCGGAGGACCTGGCCGCGCACTCCTCGCGCGGACGGACGCCTCGCAACGCGGTCATGTTCGGCCCGCCGGGACACCTGTACGTGTACCTCATCTACGGGCTCCACCACTGCGCCAACGTCGTCTGTGGGCCCGATGAGAAGCCGGAGGCCGTCCTCCTGCGCGCCGCCGAGGTCACCGAGGGCCTGGAGCTGGCCCGGGCGCGGCGCGGCGCGGTCGTCCCCTCGCGGCGGTTGGCGTCGGGTCCCGGCAACCTCGGGGCGGCGTTCGGCCTGGACCGCATCCATGACGGAGCCGACCTGGTGAGCGGCCCGGTCTGGCTCGCCCTCGGTCGGGCGCCTGCTGGCCTGGGACGCAGGCCGCGGATCGGCGTCGATTACGCCGGGGATTGGGCGACCCGTCCCCTGCGCTTCCTGATTCCCGATGACCCTCACCTCTCGCGACGCTGACGTCCAGCCAGCTCCCGGCGTCGCCGCGGACGCCGGCACGCTGCGCGCCCTCGAGCTCGCGGCTGTGGTCGAACAGCTCGCCGCCCTGACAGCGTTCCCACCTTCCCGGGAGCTGGCCGAGGCGACCCTGCCGTCCTCGGACGCGGTGGTTGTGGCCGCGCTGCAGGACCAGACCGACGAGGCCTCGCGACTGCTCGACGACCAGGCGCAGGCCAGCATCGGCGGGGCGCGGGACGTGCGCGCCGCACTCGGTCGGGCGAAGCGCGGCGGGCGGCTGACGGCCACGGACCTGCTTGACGTGGCGGAGACATGCCGCGCCACCGGCCTCTTCGCCGCGCGGCTGGCCGGCTGGAAGGGCCGCCACCTCGCCGAGCTGCGCGACGAGCTGGACGACGCGCCGCAGCTGCGCGAGCGCATCGAGCGCAGCGTGGACGAGTCGGGCGAGATGCTGGACTCCGCGTCGGGCGAGCTGGCTGCCATCCGCAAGCGGCTGCGGACCGCGCAGGACCGCGTCCGCGAACGCCTCAACGCCATGCTGCGCGCGTCGGACATGGCCAACGTCATTGGCGAGGCGATCGTCACGGTCCGTGCCGGCCGCTACGTGATCCCGATCCGGGCCGAGGCCAAGGGGCGCGTCAGGGGCATCGTCCACGACCAGAGCGCGTCGGGTGCCACGCTCTTCGTGGAGCCGCTGTCTGTGGTAGAGCTGAACAACACTTGGACCCAGGCCACGCTCGACGAGGCCCGCGAGGTGGAGCGCATCCTCGACGAGCTGTCGCGGGAGGTGGAGGCCCGTGCCGAGTCGCTCTCCGCCTCGCTCGACGCCCTGGCGCGCGCCGACGTGTGGATGGCCCGCGCGCGCCTGGGCGCGCAGATGGACGCGGTTCGGCCACAGCCGTCCGAGGACGCTCTGGAGCTGCTCTCGGCGCGCCATCCGCTGCTCGGTCCGGGCGCGGTGCCGATCGACCTGCGCCTCGGTGAGCGATTCGGCTATCGGGCCATGGTCGTCACCGGCCCGAACACCGGCGGCAAGACGGTCTCGCTCAAGACGCTCGGCCTGCTGGTCCTGATGCACCAGGCCGGCCTGCGCGTTCCGGCCGCCGACGGGGCGCGCCTGCCGGTCTTCCGGCGGGTGATGGCAGACATCGGCGACGAGCAGAGCATCGCCCAGTCGCTCTCCACCTTCTCCAGCCACCTGCGCAACGTCGTCCGCTTCGTGGGCGCGGCCGATACCCACAGCCTGGTCCTGCTGGACGAGATCGGTGCAGGGACCGATCCCACCGAGGGCTCGGCATTGGCCATGGCGATCGTGGAGCGGCTGCTGGCCGCGGGGGCGACGGTCGCCGCCACGACCCACTACGCCGAGCTCAAGACGTTCGCCCAGGACCATCCGCAAGTGACGAACGCCAGCGTGGCCTTCGACGTCCAGACCCTGCGGCCGACCTATCGCCTGGAGATCGGCCTCCCGGGCAAGTCGCAGGCGTTCGCCATCGCCGAGCGGCTGGGGCTGCCGGGCCTGATCCTGGACGACGCGCGCTCGCGCCTCGCCTCCGAGCACGTGACCATGGAGGAGGCGCTGGCCGCCATCACCCGGGCCGAGGAGCAGCGCACCGCGGAGCTCGAGGAGGCGCGGCAGGCACGCCAGGCAGCGGAGGCGGATCGCGGGCTGGCGCGCACCGGGGTGGGGCGTGCCCGGCGCGAGGCCGCCCAGCTGCTGGCCGAGGCACGCCAGGCCGCCGACGAGATGCTCGCCCGCGCGGAGCGCGAGGTTGCCGAGGTCCGGCGCGAGCTGACCAGGCAGCGCAACCTGGCCGGTTCGCGTGCCCGCTCGGCACCCGCCGCCCCGGCCACGGCAGCCTTCGACGAGCTCGCCGAGCGGGCGGCCCGCGCGCGGACGGAGGTGAGCCGCGCCGCGCCGGCGGCTTCCGAGCGGGAGGAGCCGGAGGCGCCGGAGGAGCGGCTCCAGCCGCGCGTGGGCCTGTGGGGCCGCAGCATCACCCTGGGCAGCGTGGGACGCATCGCCGAAGTCAGCGGCCGGACCGGCCGCGTCACGCTGGAGACCGACGGCCCGCGGGTGGTGGTGCCGGCCGACGACGTCGAGGTGGTACCGGAGCCCATCCGCGGGCCGACGCCTCGCGACCTGGAGGCGGAGGAGCTCCGTCGCCGCGCGGCCGCGCGGATCTCGCCCCGCCTCGACATCCGCGGGGAGCGGGTGGAGGCCGCCCTGGAGCAGCTCGGCGCCTACCTTGACGAGGCGCTGCTGGCCGGCCTGGACGAGGCGGTGATCCTGCACGGGGCCGGGACCGGCGCACTGCGGCGCGCGGTCCGTGAGTACCTGGCCGAGCACCCGCGCGTGCGCTCGACGCGTCCCGGGCGGAAGGAGGAGGGCGGGGACCAGGCGACGGTGGCGGAGCTCTAGCTAGCCGCCGTCCCCGCCGCCACCTCCACCGCCCGCCTCGCTGGGCGAAGGCGTTGCCGTCGGCTGCTCGGTGGGCGGTCCCGGCGGCGGCGTCGGCTCCGCCGTGGGTTCCAGGGTCGGCTCGGGGGTGGCTGTCGGCTCCGGCGTGGCCGTCGGCGTGGGGCTGGGGGAGGGCGTCGGGGTCGAGGTCGGGACCTCTCCCGGGGTGCACTCCTCGGTGGGTGCCAGCGGAGCGTCAAGCGGGGGAGCGGGGCTGCGGTTCAGCTGGCGTTCGCGGCCCTGCCACTGCTCGATCCACGCGTCGTTGGCGGCATCCCACGTCTCGTGGTGATCCTCCCAGTCACCCAGGTCCAGGTAGACGCGCTCGGCGGGCACCGGCTCGTCCTCCTCATCGCCATCCTCCGTTTCGAAGTCGCCGCAGCCCTCCTGCCAGATCTTTCCGGTCTCTGCCTCGATCCGCAGCTGGCGGTGCACCGTGTCCGTCTGGGTCGGCCGATGGGTGTCCGCGAAGATCTCGGTGATGGTGTTCACCGTGTGCTCCCCGGGGAGCATGCCGCTGATCGTGTCGACCTCCAGCTCGGCGATGCCGTCAGGGCGCGGGAAGTCGCGCAGCGGGAGCTCGTTGACCGCCGCCACCTCGGCCATGTAGTTGTGCCAGATGTAGGTCGGTCCATCGGCCGCGAAGACATCGGCGATGGCGCTGTTGTCGCTGTTGCCCACCCACACCCCGGTCACGATGGCGCCCTCGTCGACGTTGGGGTCGGCATCGGCCGCCAGGTAGCCGAAGGCCTGCAGGTCGCGGAAATCGTTGGTGGTGCCGGTCTTGAGGGTCGCCGGCCGGCGTCCCTGGTCGGTCTGCAGCTGGAAGCGCTGCCCCCAGATCGAGTTCTGGGTCGGGTCGGTGTTGTCGGCCAGAATATCGGTCACCAGGTACGCGGTCTGCGCCGACATCACCCGCTGCGGCTCCGGGGCGTCCTCGGTGCGCTCGTAGATGACCTCGCCGTTGCGGTCGCGGATGGTCTGGATCATGTACGGCTCGGCCAGCACGCCGCCGTTGGCCATGGCGCCGTAGGCGGCCGCCAGGTCCAGCTGGTGCACGCCGATGACACCCAGGGTCAGGGACGGCACGGCCACCTCGCCGCCGTGCGCCGGATCCCACTCCAGGCCGAGGCGCTCGCCCATGGCGACCACGTTCTGGGTCCCGATCAGCTGCTGGGCCTTGGCGACCGGGATGTTGAGGGAGTACTTCAGCGCGTCGCGCACGCGGACCGGGCCGCGCTCGCGGTTGTCGGCGTTGGGCACCTCGTAGCCGTCCACGATCTCGCCCTTGACATCCATGAACATGGTGGCCGGCGTGATGGTCCCGTTCTCGAAACCGGCCGCATAGGTGATCGGCTTGAAGGCCGATCCGGACTGCCGCCATCCCTGGCCCACCACGTCAAAGAAGGGATTGTGCTCGTCCGTTGTCTCGCCGTAGTAGTTGGCGCTGCCCACGTAGGCGATCACCGCGCCGGTCCGGTAGTTCAGGGTCACGATGGCGTCGTTGTTGATGTTCCGCCCCTGCAGCTGCCCGATCCAGCTCAGCGCTCCCTCGCCGTACTTGGCGGCAAGCTGCTCGTTGCTCATGCGGTCAATGTCGTAGGCGATCCCGGCCCACTTCTCCGCGTAGCGCTGGTAGTTCTGCCACTGCAGCGTGGTCACGATCTCCAGGCCGGCGGTGTCCAGCGCGTCCTCGGTGCCGAGCAGCTCGCCCGCCTCGCGTCGAACGGCGTACACGAAGTGCGGCGCGCGGTACTCGGTCTCGCGCGGCGGGGCCAGGATGAGCTCCTCCTCGAGCGCATCGTCGGCCTCCTGGCGGGTGATGTAGCCGGAGTCCACCATGTTGTCCAGCACGAAGCCCTGGGACAGCTTGACGCCGGCGGTCTCCGACACGACCAGGAAGGTGTTGCCCTCCGAATCGGTCTCCTCGACGGCCTCGGCAGTCGGGTCCAGGCGGCTCGGGGCGCGGACCAGGGCCGCGATCATCGACGCCTCGGCCAGGGTCACCTCGTCCTCGGGGGCGTCACTGGTGATGTCCTTGCCGAAGTACGCCTCCACGGCGGCAGCGATGCCGTACGCCTGGTTGCCGTAGTAGACCTGGTTCATGTACATCTCGAGGATCTGGCGCTTGCCCTCCTCGCCGGGATAGGCGTCGCTCACCCGCAGGGCCAGCAGGGCCTCCTTGATCTTTCGTTCGAAGATGCGCTCCGGGTCAGCCATCAGCTCGGCGTCGATGAGCCGGATGCGCACCAGCTGCTGACAGATGGTCGAGGCCCCCGACACGATGTCGTCGGCGGTGAAGTTCTGGTAGGCCGCGCGCACGATGCCCTGAAAGTCGATGCAGGGATTGGTCCAGAACGACTGATCCTCAGCGGCGACCTGGGCCTCGACCAGGATCTCGGGAATGTCCTCGAAGGCCACCACGTCGCGCCGCTCGGCGGCGAAGCTGGCCAGCTCCACCCCATCGGCCGAGAGAACGGTGGATCCCTCGTCGAGGGAGAAGTCCTCGATGTCGGTCGCGTCCGGCAGGCCGGTCGCGTAAGCCGCGTAGAGGCCCAACAGCCCGATGAAGAGCGCGGCGGCCAGCGCCAGGAAGGCACCGAGGATGATGGCCGGCAGCGCCGCCATGCCGCCGCCGGACTGCCGGGATGCGGTGCGCGCGGCGGCGGCGCGGCTCGGGTAGCCGCCTCGAGGCGGCGGGGGTCGTCGTGACATCGGCTGCCGACTGTAGCACGGAGCGTGCCGAGGGACGCTGCCGCAAGCCTGTATCCTCGCGGCCATGAGCGGGCAAATCCTGGACGAGCTGCGGTGGCGCGGGCTGATCGCCAACCTCACCGACGAGGCTGCCCTGCGCGACGCGCTGTCCGCGGGGCCCCTGACGTTCTACTGCGGCTTCGACCCGACCGCCCCGTCGCTCCATTTCGGGAACCTGGTGCAGCTGGTGACCATGCGCCGCTTCCAGCAGGCCGGACACCACCCCATCGCCGTGGTCGGCGGCGCCACCGGACTGGTGGGCGACCCATCGGGCAAGTCGGCGGAGCGGACCCTGCAGGAGGTCGACGTGGTGGAGGCCTGGGTGGAGCGCATCCGGGTCCAGATCCAGCACCTGCTCTCGTTCGAGGGCGAGAACCCGGCGCGCATCGTGAACAACCTGGAGTGGACCAGCGGCCTGTCGACCATCGCCTTCCTGCGCGACATCGGCAAGCACTTCAGCGTGGCACGCATGCTCGAGAAGGAGGCGGTGGCCGCGCGCCTGTCCGACGAGGGGATCAGCTTCACCGAGTTCAGCTACCAGATCCTGCAGGCGATGGACTACCTGGAGCTGCACCGCCGTTACGGCTGCGTGCTGCAGACCGGGGGATCGGACCAGTGGGGCAACCTGACCGCCGGGGTGGACCTCATCCGGCGCGTGGAGCGCGCATCGGTGCATGCCATGGCCACGCCGCTGATCACGCGCTCGGACGGCACCAAGTACGGAAAGAGCGAGCAGGGCGCCGTGTTCCTGGACCCACACATGACCTCGCCGTTCGCGTTCTACCAGTACTTCCTCAACCAGGCCGATGCCGACGTCGGCCCGCTGCTGAAGGTCTTCAGCTTCCGCTCCCGCGAGGAGATCACCGAGCTGGAAGCGGGGGTGGCGGCGCGGCCCGAGGCCCGCGCGGCGCAGCGGGCGCTGGCTGAGGAGCTGACCGCCATGGTCCACGGCCATGAGGAGTCCGCCCGGGCGGTGGATGCCAGCGAGGCGGTCTTCGGCAGCGGCGACCTGGCGGGCGTGGACGAGCAGACGTTGGAAGCGGCGGTCGCGGAGCTGGCTCGAACGGAGTTCTCCGGCCAGCCGCCCGCCATCCTGGACCTGCTGGTCGGGACCGGGCTGGCCAGGTCGCGTGGCGACGCCCGACGGGTCGTGGGCGAGGGTGGCGCGTACCTCAACAACCGCCGCCTCACCGATCCCGCGCATGTGCCGAACGACGCGGACTTCCTCCATGGCCGATGGCTCTTCGTGCGGCGTGGGAAGCGGCAGCTGGCCGTGGTGGAGCGGAAGGCCTAGGGCGTTACACGTGACCCGCGCGAGGGAAGGGGGGTGACCTCGTGGGTGGCCCTGCGCGCGCCGCGGCGGACGAATGGACTCCGGCCGACGTCACGACGGCCGCTCGTAGGCGCGCACGTCGCCTACGAGAGTCACCTGGGAGGTCCAGCGGTCGACAGGTACACGCCAACGCACACGGCCGGTTCGCCGAACGAGGCCCAGCCCCGCATCCTCTAGTGCTTCTCGGCGGCGACCTTCTCGCGCTCCGCGATCACCTTCTCGGCCACGTTGTGCGGGACCTCCGCGTAGTGGTCCAGCTTCCAGCTGAAGCGGCCGCGGCCCTGCGTGATCGAGCGCAGCTCGGTGGCGTAGTGGAACATCTCCGCCTGGGGGACCTGGGCGCGGAGGCGCTGCATCCCGTCTGACGAGTCCATCCCCAGCACCTGGCCGCGCTTGGCGGTGATCTGGCCCATCACGTCGCCCATGTACTCGTCGGGGACGACCACCTCCACCTCCAGGATCGGCTCCAGAAGGGCGGGATCGGCTTCGGGAAAGGCCCGCTTCAGCGCTTGTGAGGCCGCCACCTTGAACGCCATCTCGGAGCTGTCGACCGTGTGGTAGCTGCCGTCCACCAGGGTGGCCTTCATGCCCACCACCGGGAAACCGGCAAGCACGCCCTCGGACATCGCCTCGCGCAGGCCCTTCTCCACGGCCGGGATGTACTGCTTTGGCACCACGCCGCCCACGATCCGGTCGCCGAACTCGAACTCGGCGTCCGAGCTCAGCGGTTCGAACTCGATCACCACGTGGCCGAACTGGCCGTGGCCGCCCGTCTGCCGCTTGAAGCGGTTGTCGATCCTGGTGGACCTGCGAATCGTCTCGCGGTACGGCACCCGCGGCGTCGCCACCTTGACCGATGCCCCGAACTTGCGCTTCAGGCGATCGACGATCACGTCCACGTGTGCGTCGCCCATGGCGGTCAGGATCGTCTCGCCAGTGCCCTCCTCGCGCCGCACCCGGACGGTCGGCTCCTCCTCCTGGAGCCGATGCAGCGCCTGGCCCAGCTTGTCCAGGTCGGCCTTGCTCTCCGGCTCGATGGCGACCTGGAGGCTCGGCTCGGGAAAGGTAAGGCCCGGCAGCTCAACAGCCTGGGAGCGATCGGCCACCAGCGTGTCGCCGCTCTGGGTGCTGGTCAGCTTGGCGACCGCGGCGATGTCGCCGGGGCCGACCTGCGGCAGGTTCGCCTGGTCCTTGCCGTGGACCGCCAGCAGGTTGCCGATGCGCTCCTCCTCGCGGCGGTTGACGTTGTAGACATGCCCCTGCGAGCTGAGCGTGCCGGAGATCACCCGGAAGTAGGTCAGCCGGCCGACGAACGGGTCGGCGGTGGTCTTGAAGACCTGCGCCACGAACGGCGCCTTGGGATCGGGCGCCAGCTCCTTGCCATCCCTGGTGGTGCGCGTTCCGACCTCGGCGGGGGAGGGGACGTGCTTGACGATCATCTCGATCAGCTCGCGCACCCCGATGTTCTTCAGGGCGCTGCCCACGAAGACCGGCACCACGCTGCCCTCGCGCGTGCCCTTGTGCATCGCGCCGCCGATCTCCTCGTCGGTGATCCCCTCGCCCTCGAGGTACTTCATCATCAGCTCGTCGCTGGCCTCGGCGGCTGCCTCCAGCAGGGCGTCGCGGCGAGTGTGCTCGATGCCCTCCATCTCCGGCGGAATCGGCACCTCCTTGTGGGAGCCGCCCTCGTAGACGTTGGCATGCTCCTCGATGACGTCGATGTAGCCGCGGAACGAGTCGGCTGAACCGATGGGCAGGTAGACCGGCGCGATCTTCGGCCCGAAGCGCGCCTTCAGGCCGTCAAGCGCGGCGTCGTAGTTGGCGTTCTCGCGGTCCATCTTGTTGATGAACACGAAGCGGGGGAGCCTGCGCTCCTCGGCCAGGCGCCACACCTCCTCAGTGCCCACCTCGACCCCAGAGCTGGCGTCCACGACCACGATCGCCGCGTCCACCGCGGCCAGGGCCTGGACCACATCGGCCTGGTAGTCGGCGTAGCCGGGCGTGTCGACCAGGGTGATGCGCACCCCGTCGTGCTCCAGGCTGGCGATCCCAAGGTTGATGCTCTGCTGGCGCTTCTGCTCGTCCGGGTCCCAGTCCAGGGTGGAGGTGCCGGCGTCCACGCTCCCCATGCGCTGAATGGCGCCGGCGTCGAACAGCATCGCCTCGGCGAGTGTCGTCTTGCCGGCGCCACCGTGGGAGATGAGCGCGACGTTCCTGATCTTGTCCGGGGTCGTGGGCTTCATGCGTGCTCCTTGTTCGGGGCGCGCCTCGACGCGCGCTGAAGCGGACGCCGCACGACCTTCGCCGGCGGCGAGGTTCTCAGGCTCTCAGGATGCCCCGATTATAGGTTCGTCGAGTGTTGCTGCCCTCCGCCGGGCGATGAAGACGTACTCCGAGCTGTCCTCGGTGAACGGCTCACGCGCGAAGCCGCCGTAGAGAGCCTCAAGCTCCAGGCCGGCCACGTCGATCAGGCCGAGCCACTCGTTCCGGGTGGCCCACCACAGCGAGCTCGTGGCGCCGTCGTCGAGCACGATATCGACCCGGTTGTCGCCGACGTGGTACCGGTTCGTGTGGGGAACGGGCTGCGTCCGCCGCACACCGTCGAGTTCGGACGCCACGTGGTGGGAGAACGCGAAGGCGTTCCAGGCGAACCGCCCGCCGGGCCGCAGCGAGGCGGCGACGCGCTCGAAGGTCCGGCGCCGATCGGCCCACGTCGGCAGGTGCAGCAGGGCGCGGAAGGGGCAGTAGACGAGTGCCGCAGGCTCGTCCAGGGCCAGGTCGCGCATGTCGCCCTGCCTTAGATCCAGCTCAACACCGGCCGCAGCGGCCGCCTCGCGAGCCAGCTCCAGCATTGAGGGCGACGTGTCGAGGCCGATGACGGCGCGCCCGGTCGCGCGAGCCACCGGGACCGCCACGCGCCCGTTGCCGACAGCCAGCTCGACCAACGGCCCGTCCGCCTCCAGCGCGAGGGCGACATAGAAGCCGATGTCTTCGGTCATATCGGCCGACCACTCGTCGTACCGCTCCGAGAAGGCTTCGTCCCAGCTGGTCATCGGTCCATTGTTGACTGGCGGAGCCAGTCCAGCTCCCGCTCGTCGGATCGCCCGAAGATCCAGCCGGGGCCGAAGGTCGCGGCGAGGTCCAGGGTTCGCCCCACGGTGCGGAACTCATGCACGGTCTCGTGGCCCGCGTCCAGCGCGGCCCGCAGCGGCTCCCCGGAGAGCCGCAGCGCGTACTGCGTCCCGAGCGCCACCGCCACGATCACCCCCGATCCCGGGTCGAGCAGCGCCGCCGTATCGGCGACCAGCACGCGTCCGTCGCCATCGAGGGCGGCGTTCAGCTGCTCCCACAGCCGCCGGACTACGTCCGGGTGGGCACCGAGCCGCCAGGTATCGACGTCTGGACCGGGAGGCTCGCAGCGGACCGCCGCCGGCTGCAGTCCCCGTCCGAGGTAAGCCAGGACCCCGAGGTTCTCCTGCCTGATGTGCTGTTGCGCCATCGACCCATGCTAGCCAGAGCGTGCTCGTCGCCATGCCGGGAAACCGGCGACCCAGGTCCCGAAGAGGACACGCACGATCACCGAGAACGAGACGCCGGCCCAGACCGGGAGTACGCCCTCGACCAGCGCCACATGTGCAGCGTGAGCACATGCTAGGCGCAGTCCCCGTGAGGGTCAGGGGAGTCCGCGGCCCGATTGGTAGAATCTGGGCTCCACGAAAGCCAGCACGAGCCCGGTCCGGCTGCGTCATCGGTCGCATCGGTCCATGGGTGGTTCACGAAGGAGGACCGATGTCCGGCCACAGCAAGTGGTCCCAGATCAAGCGGCAGAAGGGCGCCAACGACGCCAAGCGCGGCGCGCTCTTCACCAAGCTGACCCGCGAGATCATCACCGCGGCGCGTCAGGGCGGGGGAGACCCCGACGCCAACTACCGCCTGCGCATGGCCGTCGACAAGGCCAAGGCCAACTCGATGCCGGCCGACAACATCAAGCGCGCCATCGAGCGTGCCACCGGCGGCGGGGCCGATGCCGAGCAGTACGAGGAGATCACCTACGAGGGGCTGGGCCCCTCGAACGTGGCGGTGATCGTGGCGGCCATGACCGACAACCGGAACCGGACCGCGTCCGAGATCCGCTCGATCTTCTCGAAGTCGGGCGGGTCGCTGACGACGGTGGCGTGGCAGTTCGAGCCGCGCGGTGTCATCTCCATTCCGCTCAACGGCCGTGACCCGGACGAGGTGACGCTGGCGGCGATCGACGCCGGCGCGGCCGACGTGGGCTCGCCGGAGGGCGGGGCGATCCTCGTCTTCACCGAGCCGTCCGAGCTGGAGGCCGTGCGCTCCTCGCTGGCGTCCGGGGGCTACGAGGCTGAATCAGCTGAGCTCTCGATGGAGCCGACCACCAGGGTCGAGATCGCCGACGAGAAGTCGGCGCGCGCGGTGCTCTCGTTCGTGGAGCGGCTGGAGGACCTGGACGACGTCCAGAACGTCTACGCCAACTTCGACATCCCCGACGCCCTGATGGAGCAGCTGGAGGCGTCGGTCGCCTAGGCCGGCCGCGGCGCCCCACCGCCCACGGCTACCATGCACCCCGTGATCGCCCTGGGCATCGATCCCGGCACGGCAACCTGCGGCTTCGGCGTGGTGGCGCTGGAGAACGGCCGCCTCCGCCTGGTCGACGCCGGCGTGGTGCGAACCGCCTCGGACCGGACCGATGCCGCCCGCCTCCACGACCTGCACGATGCGCTCGCCGCACTCCTGGCCGAGCACCGGCCGCAGCGCGTGGGCGTGGAGCGCCTCTTCTTCCAGCGCAACGTGCAGACCGCCATGGTCGTGGGCCAGGCCCGGGGCGTGGCCCTGCTGGTGGCCGCCGAGGCCGGCCTGGCCGTCGATGAGCCGACCCCGAACGAGGTGAAGCAGGCCGTGTGCGGCAACGGCGCCGCCGGCAAGCAGCAGGTCGCGGCCATGGTGGCGCGGCTGCTGGAGGTGTCGCTGGACGGCGTCCCGGACGACGCCACCGACGCGCTGGCGGTGGCCATCGGCTGTGCCTACCGAGCGCAGGCCGAGCCTCGCCTGGCCACGGCCCGATGATCGGAACGCTGCGGGGCGCGGTCACGCACATCGGCCTGGATTACGTGGTGATCGAGCTTGGCGGCGTCGGCTACCGGGTCTACGTCAGCGCCGCCCAGCTGGCCCGCATGCGCCCCGAGCGCGAGGCGCACTTCTTCATCCATCACCTCGTCCGCGAGGACCAGCAGGCGCTCTTCGGCTTCGGGTCGGCGGAGGAGCTGGCCTTCTTCGAGCTGCTGATGACCGTGAGCGGCGTCGGGCCGCGCCTGGCGCTGGCCATCACCGCCGCGCACCCGGTCACCAGGCTGCAGATGGCGATCGTGACCGACGACGTGGACGTCCTGACCTCGGTCAGCGGGGTGGGGCGCAAGACGGCGCAGCGCATCATCCTGGAGCTCAAGGAGAAGATCCACGCCGCCGGGATCGCCGCAGCGCCCGGCGGACCATCGGACTCGGACGTGGTCGCCGCACTGGAGTCGCTGGGCTACACCGCGTCCGAGGCGCGTCGTGCGGCCGGCGCGGTGGCCGGGACGGAGGGCGGGCTGGACGTTCGCATCCGCGCCGCGCTCCAGGAGCTGGCCCGGCACCGATGAGCTCGCGCTGGTCCGATCCGGACGTCGCCCGCGAGATCCTGACGCGGTTTCGGGTCTGGGCCGTCGTGGGCTGCTCGCCGGACCCGATGCGCCCCAGCCACGGTGTGAGCCGCACGCTCCAGCGCCAGGGCTACGAGATGATCCCCATCTACCCGCGGCAGGCCGTGATCCACGGCGTCCGCACCGTGCCGGACCTGTCCACGGCCGCGGCAGCGCGCCCGCCCGACAGCCCCATCGAGGTCGTCGACATCTTCCGAGCCTCGCACCGGGCCGGAGCCCACGTGGACGAGGCGATCGCCATCGGGGCGAAGGCCGTGTGGCTGCAGCTCGGCGTCTGGGACGAGGCAGCCGCCGAGCGGGCTGCCGACGCGGGCCTGCTGGTGGTCATGAACCGATGCCCCGCGATCGACATCCCGGCGCTGCTGTGATCCGCCGCGCGCGGCCCGAGGAGGCCGACGCGCT
>DASUSP010000220.1:0-4359 GCA_036375035.1 Candidatus Limnocylindria bacterium | reverse complement strand
GACGAGCGCCGCGCCGATCTCGCCGCCCCCGTCCCCGTCCGGCAGGGCCAGGTCGGAGATCCAGCCCTCGAAGGTCGCGTAGTTCAGCCGGCGGCGCAGCTGCATGATCGCCATGCCCACCGGGTCGGCGCCGGCCAGCGCGGCGAAGACGACCGTGTCCGCGCTGTTGACGAGCGCTTCCCATCGGTCGCGCAGCGGCGCCGGATCGTCCAGCGCGGGGACCTGTCGTGCACGCCTTGCCAGCCGGACGGCGGTCTCGAAGTCGTCGCGCCCGAGCGGCACCAGCTCCACGCCGGGCGGGGTGCGGACCGCCAGCCCGCCGATCGGCCGTTCAGGGTTCCCGAGCATCAGCGGGACACTGGCTCGCTGCCGCCGAGCTCGTGAATGGAGTCGACCGACCACCGGCCATCATGGAGCGTCATCAGCCAGATGACCTCGGCACGGCCCATGATCGGGCCATTGCGCTCAATGGCCGAGCGCGCGTCGGCGACCAGACGGTCGGCGAGACCGGTCAGCGCATCGCCCACCGTCAGGTGCGGAACGACGATCTCGTACGCGCCCCCATAGGGCTGGTAGACGGGCCATCGCGTGACCACCGCCCTCGTGAACACCGAGAACGCCGCGGTCGGTTCAGGGACAAGATATACCGTTGAGTCGCCGAAGCGTCTGACCTCGCTGCAGCTGTAGGTAAACGGTGAAAACTGGCTGAAGAGCTTTCCCAGCACCCGCCGCACGTCATCATCGATCTCGTGGCGAGGCATGAATGGATAGAGCACGGTCACGTGCGCGGGCACGCCACGCGGAGCCGATGGATCGTGCAATAGCCGCAACTCGCCGATGACTGGCTCGGCCCCCGGAATCGGCACGATGAGCCCTGAGTCGCCTTCGGTGCGCGCTTCCGGCATCTGTGCCTAGCGGCCCGTGAAGTCCGGCTTCCGCTTCTCGAGGAAGGCGGCCATGCCCTCTTTCTGGTCCTCGCTGGCGAAGAGCAGGTAGAAGAGGCGCCGCTCGTGCGCGAGCGCATCGGTCAGGCCCATCTCGTACGCCGCGTTCACCGCCTCCTTGGCCAGGCGTAGCGCGACCGGCGACTTCTCGGCGATCGCGGCCGCCAGCGCCAGCGCGTCCTCGACCACCAGCTCATCGGGAACCACGCGCGCGACCAGGCCGCGTCGCTCCGCCTCGCGGGCATCCATCGGGTCGCCGGTCAGGATCATCTCCATGGCGCGGCTCTTGCCGATGGCCCGCGTCAGCCGCTGCGTCCCGCCGGCCCCCGGGATGACGCCGATGTTGATCTCCGGCTGCCCAAACTTCGCCCCCTCGCCGGCGATGATCAGGTCCAGCGTCATGGCCAGCTCGCATCCGCCGCCCAGGCACCAGCCGTTCACGGCGGCGATCACCGGCTTGGCAATGCGTCGGATGCGGTCCCACTGCCCGATGCGGTTGCCGCGCAGCATGTCGATGGGGGACGCGCCGGCCATCTCGGAGATGTCGGCGCCCGCGGCGAAGGCCCGCTCGTTGCCGGTAACCACGATGGCGCGGACCGCCTCGTCGGCGTCCAGCTCCTCCAGCGCGGCGCACAGCTCGTCCATGACCGCGGCGTTGAGCGCGTTCAGCTGCTTGGGGCGGTTCAGCCGCACCAGCGCGGTTCGCTGGTCCGCCTGGCGCTCGACGAGGATCAGTGGCTCGCCGGTCTGCGATTCGTGGGAAGGTGCCATTTCGTTCGTCCTGTTGCTCTTAGGCACGCCGGCCCGTCCGTAGGCGGGTCAGAAGCCCAGATATGCCGAGAATCTGGCGGTGGATGACGCGCCTAAGCGCAACCAGTTTGCGATTTGGCGCATCACCGTGGTGGCTCGCTCTTGTCGCTCACTCCACGGTGCGATCATTCGGCGCCCTCCCAGGCATCGGTCAATGGCGAGCCGCAGATGCCGCAGAACCCGTGCCCCGCCGGCAGGCCGGTGGCGCCGCAGCGCCCGCAGCGGCGCGGGTCGTGAGCCATGCGGCGCAGTGCGTCGTAACGCGGCTGCCGCTTGTCGTGGAAGGCGGCCACCGCCTCACGCGTCTCGTCGGAGGTGGAGTGGATCGCCAGCCAGTCTCGGGCATGGGTAACGGTCTGAGACCAGACCAGGTCGCGCCACCAGTTCAGCTGCGTCTTGGTGTAGCGGACCGTCTCCGGCAGCTTGCGGCGCAGCGAATCGGCGAGCGCGGCCACCGTGGCGTCCAGCTCCGCCCGCGGCACCACCCGCGACACGAGCCCCCACTCCAGCGCCTGGCGGGCGGGGATCTGCTCGCACAGCATCACGATCTCGCGTGCCCGCCGATCCCCCACCACCAGCGGCAGCCACTGCGTGGCGCCACCGGCCGGCACCGATCCGTGCTCCGGCCCCACGTGGCGGATGTAAGTGTCGTCGACCATCACCGACAGGTCGCAGGCCAGCTGCAGCTCCTGCCCGCCGCCCACGCAGACGCCGTTGATCCGCGCGATCGTCGGCTTGCCGATGTGCCGCAGCCGGTCGTGCATCTCCACGAAGGCGCCCATCCAGCGCCAGTACTGCCCGGAGTGGGCGCCCATTGCCGACTGCTCGTCCAGGTCGGCGCCGGTGCAGAAGGCCCGCTCCCCCGCCCCGGTGACCACCACCACGGCCACCGTGTCGTCCCAGCCCGCGTCCTCGAAGGCGCGGCCCAGCTCACGGAGCGTGCGGAAGTCGAACGCGTTCAGGACCTCGGGGCGGTTGATCGTAACGGTGGCGACACCGCTCGCCGCGTCCTTGGCGTAATGGATCCGCTCGAAGCCCAGGTCGTCGGGATGGGAGGGGAGCGGCGCGGCGGGCTCAGGCATCGAAGCCGGCGTCGTCGTCGGCGATCAGCAGCGTGACGCCGGCCGAGGCGAAGTTGCGCAGGTCCCGCCCGCTCTCGATCCCAGGTTCGGAGGCGAGCGCCGCGTCCAGCTCCGCGCGGGAATCGAAGATCGCCTCCGCCATGAGGTACACGGGCGACGGGCGGCCTGCCACGCCATCGGGCCGGGTCAGACGCAGGTCACGGAGTCCCGGATAGCGGCGCACGATCGGCGTGTGGACATCCCGGTAGTGCGCGTCGAAGGCGGCCGGGTCGTCGGGCGGGCTGAAGAGCGCGATGAATCGTGCGGCCACGCTACTTGTTCGCGAAGTAGTCGGCGTTGATCTGGATGTACTTCTGCTGGTCGTCCGGGACCGCGTCCTCGGCGAAGATCGCCGTCACCGGGCATTCCGGCTCGCACGCACCGCAGTCGATGCACTCGTCGGGATCGATGTAGTACATCGGGTCCTCGTCGGTGGCGTGGATGCAGTCCACCGGGCAGACGTCGACGCACGAAGCGTCCTTGACGCCGATGCACGGTTCGGTGATGACGTAGGTCATGCGGGCGATCTCCTCGTGCGGAGGCGGTGTTCGGCTGGTGGATGAGGATACACCGATGCACGGACCGATGGCCGGGCCGCGGCGGCCCGGCACGCTCAGTGCGGTATGAGGTAGCAGATGACACCAAACGACCCCGAGACAACCCGCGCGGCGGTCCGTCGCGAGCGCTACCGGCTGGTGGAGCGCGTGGAGCAGCTGCTCGACGCGCCGGCCACCTTCCTGGCCGTCGTCTTCGTCCTGGCCCTGGCCGCCGAGCTGATCCTCAGCGCGCAGGGCGAGCCGATCCCTGCCGTCCTGGCCTGGGCGCAGACCGCGATCTGGGTCTTCTTCGGCATCCAGTTCGGGCTGGGCATCCTCGTCTCGCCGGATCGGGCCCGATACCTGCGCCGCCACTGGATCACGGCTGTCTCCCTGCTGCTCCCCTTCTTCCGCATCCTGCGCGTACTACGGGCCGCCCGGTTCCTGCGCGCGTTCTCCGGCGTGCGGGCGCTGTCGGCCTTCAGCCGCGCGGCACGGACCCTCGGCGAGGTGCTGGCCTGGAGCCGGGCCGGCTATCCGCTGGCGCTGGCGGGGACCATGGCCGTGCTCGGCTCGGCGACCCTCTACCTGTTCGAGGCCGAGTCGGCGACGAGCCGCATCGACGATTACGGCGAGGCGCTGTGGTGGACGCTCACCACGCTCACCACCATCGGGGCGACCAGCGAGCCGGTGACGGTCGGCGGGCGCGTCGTGGGGTTGCTGGTCATGACCAGCGGGCTGGTGATCCTGGGCTACGTGGCCGGCGTGGTGGGCGCGCTCCTCTTCGAGCGCGGTCGCCGCCGAGGATCCGGGAGATCAGCCGTGGACGGTCTCGACGGCTGACTGCTCGGCGCGCAGCTGCGCGTAGGCGGGCTTGATCTGCTCGTTGATGATCCGCAGCCGGCCGTCGAAGGGCCAGAAGGCGGACTTCATGGCGTTCAGGGTCAG
>DASUSP010000219.1:0-4987 GCA_036375035.1 Candidatus Limnocylindria bacterium | reverse complement strand
CTTCATGGTGATGGCGTACATCATCTTCGTGAACCCGAACATCCTGTCATCGGGTCCACTCGAGGGCGTCGGGCCGCCCTTCATCCCGACCGCGGTGGCTACGGCGCTGGCGGCCGGCATCCTGACCATCGCCATGGGGCTGGTCACAAACTACCCGTTCGCCCTGGCCGCCGGCCTGGGCCTGAACGCGGTGGTCGCTTTCGAGCTGATCCTGACCCGGGGCTTCACCTGGCCCGAAGCGATGGCCGTGATCATCTGGGAGGGGCTGATCGTCCTGGTCCTGGTCCTCACCGGGCTGCGCCAGGCGATCATGGAGGCGATCCCACTGAACCTGAAGCGGGCGATCGCGGTGGGCATCGGCCTCTTCATCCTGTTCATCGGCCTGGTCAACGGCGGCTTCGTGGTGGTCGGCGAGGGGACGCCGGTGACCTACGCGGGGATCTCGGACGTGGCCGGCGTGACCTTCATCATCGGCCTGGTGATCGCGCTGGCGCTGATGGCGATGCGGGTTCGCGGGGCGCTGCTGATCAGCATCTTCGCCACCACCGTGATCGCGATCATCCTGAACGCCGTCGTCGGCAGCGAGAACTCGGGCTTCACGCCGGGAACGGCGGTCCTGCCGGAGACCGCGGACGGGTACTTCTTCAGCTTCAGCGCCGATAACTTCCAGACCATCGGCGACTCGATCGGCGCCATGCTCGGAATCTGGACCAAAGAGGGCGTGCCGTTCCTGATCACCGCCCTTGTGGTGTTCAGCCTGATGCTCTCCGACTTCTTCGACACGATGGGGACCGTTGTGGGCGTCGGCGAGCAGGCTGGCCTGGTGGACGAGCAGGGCCGCCTGCCCGATATCGGGCGGGTGCTGACCGTCGACTCGCTGGGCGCGGTGGTGGGCGGCGCGTTCGGCGTCAGCTCGAACACGACCTACATCGAGTCGGCAGCCGGCGTCGCCGAGGGTGGACGCACCGGCCTCACCGCGGTGGTCACCGGAATCCTGTTCCTGCTGGCGATCCTGATCGCGCCGATTGCCGGCATCGTGCCGGGCCAGGCCACCGCCCCGGCGCTGGTGATCGTTGGCTTCCTGATGTTCAGCGTGGCGCGCGAGTGGCAGTGGGGCGACATCGACGAGATGTTCCCCGTCCTGGTGACGGCCATCGTGATGCCGCTCACGTTCACCATCACGACCGGGATCGCCGCCGGCTTCGTGACGTACGTCTTCCTGAAGGTGGTTCGCGGCCGGGGCGGCGAGGTCCACCCGCTGCTGTGGCTGGTAGCAATCGCCTTCCTGCTGTACTTCGCGGTGCCGTGGCTGGAGAGCGTGATCTCGCCGGTAGCCTGACGGCGCATCCTGTTAGACCGATGGCGCCCGGCCGGGCCACCCGGCCGGGCGCTACGCTTCCCGGACCGATGAACGACCGGGCCGCCACGCCACGCCTGCGCGTGGACGACTTCGACTACCGCCTGCCGGCCTCGGCGATCGCGCAGGTCCCCGTCGAGCCGCGCGATGCCTCGCGGCTGCTGGTCCTGGACCGAGCGGCGTCGCGACCGGGCGAGCCGGCGATGCGCCATCGCGTCTTCCGCGAGGTGGGGGAGGAGCTCCGACCCGATGACCTGCTGGTCGTGAACGACTCCCGCGTCATCCCGGCGCGCCTGGCTGCCCGTCGCGACACCGGCGGCGAGGCCGAGGTGCTGGTGCTGCGCCCGATGGACGATGGCAGCGGCCGCTGGGAGGCCCTGGTCCGCCCGTCGCGCCGGGTTGGGGTGGGGGACCGGCTGCAGCTGCGCTCCGGCGACTACGCCTCGGTGGAGGAGCGACTGGGGCAGGGCACCCGGGCCGTGCGCTTCTACCGCGACGCCCTGGCCGTCATGGCCGCTGCCGGGGAGATGCCGCTGCCGCCGTACATCCGCGACCGATCCTCGCCGGCGGAGCGTTACCAGACCGTCTACGCCCGTCCGCCTGGCTCGGCGGCGGCGCCCACCGCCGGCCTGCACTTCACCCCGGAGCTGCTCGCCCGGCTGGAGGGGGGCGGCGTCCGACGCGCCAGCGTCACGCTGCACGTGGGGCTCGACACGTTCCGGCCGCTCGAGGGCGAGTACGTCGACGAGCACCGCATCCACCGCGAGTGGTACGAGGTGCCGGTGGCCACACGCCGCGCGCTGACCAAGGCGCAACGTGCCGGGGGGCGGGTGGTGTCAGTGGGGACGACCAGCGTCCGGGTCCTGGAGACCGCCGCTCGCCGGCGACACGCCAGCGGCTGGAGTGACCTGTACATCACGCCGCCCCACGACTTCGCCGCAGTGGATGCGCTGCTGACGAACTTCCACCTGCCGCGCAGCTCGCTCCTGCTGCTCGTCACCGCCTTCGTCCAGGCGGGAATGCCCGGGTCCAGCCCCTACCAGGCGCGCGACACGCTGCTGGCGGCCTACCTGGCGGCGCTGCGCGAGGGGTACCGCTTCTTCAGCTTCGGGGACGCGATGCTGATCGTCTGATCCAGGGGCTTGTCCGCTGCCGGTAGGCTTGTTCCAGGAGCAATGGAGTGGAGGAGCACAATGGTCGACGAACGCGAGGTCGGACGACGCGTCAGGGAGAGCGTGATCGGCACCATCCGGGGCACGGGCGAGATTGGCGAGGCCGCCGTGGCCACCGTTTCGTCGCTGATCCAGCGGACGGTCAAGGAGGTGGGGTCCGCGGGGTCCAGCGCCGCTGACCTTGCGGTCGGCGCCGTGAAGGGCACGATCGGCGCTGTCGGCGACGTGGTGGGGCTGGGCGCCCTGACGGCAGCCAACACCGTCAGCACCACCGCCCTGGCGGCGAGCAGCGCGGCCACCTCGGTCGGTAACGCGGCGAAGGCCGCGGTCCTTGGAGCTGTTCGCGGATCGGCCGAGACGGGTGGAGAGACGCTGGAGGCGATCGGGCGCACCAGCCGTGCCGCGGTGAGCGAGGCGTCCGCGCTCGGGGCCGACATCACGGCGGCCGCGGTAGGCGCGGTCGAGGGGGCGATCGAGGTGGCTCGCGACACGACCGTCGACGTGGAGGAGGCCGCGTCCGCGGCCGCCACCGGCGCAATCGAGGCGGCGAGCGACATCGGCGAGGCGGCTGCTACCAGGGTTCGCGCCGCGGTAGAGGGAACGATCAGAGGGGTCAAGGTCACGGTGGTCTCGGCGGTCCGTCCACCCGACTGAACAAGCGGGTCAGCGCAGCCCCAGGCGGCGGGCCAGGTCCAGCGCCTTCGCGTCCTCCGGTCCGGGCTCGTTCTCCAGGTCCGGCTCCGTCCGGATCGGTGGTCGCGTGGGCACGGTCGGCGCCTGTGGCTCCACCGGCTGCTCGGACGCTGCCGGCCCGCCACCGTCCACCTCGGCGCGCGGAAGCGCCGGGAAGGCGGGCTCGTCCGGCGCCGAGCGTGCCGGAGCACGCGAGGCCATCGGTCCCTCCAAAGGCTCCGCCTGTCCCGCGGGCTCGGCCATGACCGAGCATGCGGACGCGAACTGGGTCAGCGCGCGCCCGAGGTCAGGATCCTCGGCCAGGGCGTCGAAGGCGGGGCGCGCCAGACGCAGCCGCCATCGGTTCTGGTGCTCGTGCGCCCACAGGCGGTACGTCTCCCCGCGCAGGTCGACGCCGTGGACCGCCTGCCAGGGGTAGAGGCGCACGCTGAGGCTGAAACGCGCGGTCGATCCGCGCGGGGCGTACCAGCCGTCCAGCAGGCCAACCTCGGTCACCACCAGGATGCGGCGCTCGTCGTCCTCGCGACCGGCCAGGGCGTAGACGGCGACGTCTTCCACGCCCAGCGCCTCGAGGTGCAGCCGCACCCACCCGCGCAGCTCGTCGTTCAGATACGGATTGCGGGGCCACTCAGCCAACCGGACCATGGACACCTCCTGCCGGGGCCATAGCCTATCCTCTCGCGGTGAGCACGGCCAGTGGGCGCCAGCCCGCCACCTCGCCGATCTCCTTCGAGCTCCGGCCAACAAACGTCGGCCGCGCGCGGTTGGGACGCCTCGTCACGCCGCACGGCGCCGTCGACACGCCCCAGTTCATGCCGGTCGGCACCCAGGCCACGGTGAAGAGCCTGACCCCCGGCGACCTGCGCGCGGCCGGCACCCAGATCATCCTAGGCAACACCTACCACCTCTCCTTGCGCCCCGGACACGAGCGGATCGCGCAGCTGGGCGGGCTGCATCGGTTCATGGGCTGGGATGGCCCGATCCTGACGGACTCGGGTGGCTTCCAGGTCTTCAGCCTGGCGCATCTCGGACGCGTGGACGACGACGGCGTCACGTTCGCCAGCCACCTGGACGGGTCTGTGCAGCGGCTGACGCCGGAGCGCGCCATCGAGATCCAGGAGGCGCTGGGCAGCGACGTCGCCATGGCCTTTGACCAGCTGGTCGATCCCGGCCGGCCTCCCGCTGAGGTGGCGGAGGCCATGCGCCGCACGCACGCGTGGGCCGAACGCTGCCTGGCCGCCCGCTCCCGGCAGGACCAGGCACTGTTCGGGATCGTGCAGGGCGGCGTGGACGCCGGGCTGCGACGCCAGTCGGTGGCGGCCATCGCGGGGCTGCCGTTCGACGGGATCGCCATCGGCGGCCTGTCGGTGGGGGAGTCGAAGGCCGAGATGGCGGCCACCCTCGACGTCGTGGGAAACGCGCTGGGCGACGACCCGCGGGTGCGATACCTGATGGGCGTGGGCTCGCCGGTGGACTTCTTCACCGCCGTGGAGCGCGGCGTGGACCTGTTCGACTGCGTGCTGCCCACCCGCGTGGCTCGCAACGGCCAGGTCTGGACCGATGCCGGACGCCTCAACCTGCGCAACGCTCGGTTCATGGACGATCCCGGCCCGATCGATGCGGCGTGCGCCTGCGAGGCGTGTCGCAACCACTCGCGCGCCTACCTGGCGCACCTGTTCCGGGCCGAGGAGCTGCTCGCGTATCGCCTCGCCTCGGTCCATAACGTCACCTATACTCTCAACCTGATGCGACGGATCCGCTCCGG
>DASUSP010000218.1:0-6943 GCA_036375035.1 Candidatus Limnocylindria bacterium | reverse complement strand
AGCGTGTAGCCGGGGAAGATGTCGGGCCGGGCCGACAGGAGGTGCGTCGCCATCGGGTCCTCCTTGGGCACGAACTCTACGATGGCGCGCCGCCCGAGGCGGGCGAAGAACGAGGCCACCCGGTCGAGCGGCACGTTGTTGCCGATCGCGAGGTGGTGGACCAGGGCCAGGGCCAGGATGACGTCCGCGGGGCCGCGCTCCACCAGCGACTTGCGCTCCTCCAGGCCCCAGCCCAGTGACGGGCTGGGGTTGGTCAGGTCCAGCACCAGCGGCAGGACCGATGCCCGGGCCTCCGCCGACAGGCTGCGCCAGTGGTGCTCGACGCTGCTGGCATCCTGGTCGAAGGCGATCACGCTGCGACCCTCGCCCGCGGCGATGGTCGAGTAGGTCCCCACGTTGGCGCCCATGTCCCACACCACCGAGGCGGACGACGCGGCCAGCATCCGCTCCACGATCCATCGCTTGGAGGCGGCGCCCCGCTCGCTGTAGCTGGTCTGGACGCCGTACTGCACCCAGTGGCCACCGGGCTCCCAGCGCAGGCCCTCGACCGCGCGGCGCAGGCTGTCCAACAGGGCGTCCTGGCCGAGTCGCGTCATGCGCCGCGGTGGGCGGTGCTCGGCGGTGGGCGCGGCCCTCGCGCTGCGCCGCTGCGCGGCGGCGTGCATGTGCAGGTGCGCCAACAGTCCCGGTCGGAGCCGCGTGCGGCCGGGCAGCAGCTCCGCCGCGAAGTCCAGCGGGATACCGTCGATGAAGTCGCGCAGCATGAGCCCGCAGCGCGGGCCCCGGTAGCTGATCAGCGCCAGCGGGCCCAGGAAGTGTTCGCAGAACTGCCGGTAGGCCGGCCACGGGTCCGCCGGATCGGCGACCTCGAAGCTCAGGGAGTCGATCATGATCGGGCGGCCGCGGTCGAACTGGACGTTGTAGGCGCTGGCATCCTTGAGGCGCATCCCGACCGCCAGCGCCCGTCGCTGGAGCTCCAGCGTCAGCAGCGCCGCGTCCTTCAGCTGGCTGAAGCACCACTCGTACGGGTAGCTGAGCAGGGGCAGCTCGCGGGGCCGAATCACCGCCACCGCCCCGGGCAGCGCGGCTGCCTCCAGCGGCGCGTCCTCGTGCTCGATCAGCTGGCGGTCGCGGACCAGGGCGTCGTAGAGGCCGCGATCGTGGAGCGCGCGCCAATCGCCCGCGCCGAACTCCTGCACCTGGCGGTGCAGGACGCCGTCACGCCGGAAGACGTACCCGCTCGGGTCCCGGAACGATGCCGGGTCGACCGACGGCTCGCTCAGCGCCGAGGCTCCTCCGAGGCATCCGACTTCTCCTCGACCGCGACCGTCTCGTCCGATCCGCCTCGTAGCCGCTGGATGAACCCGCCGATGTGTCGGCGGAAGAAGAAGGGGATCGACAGCAGGCCCGCCAGGATGGCCTGCAGCAGCAGGCTGCCCGATCCGGGGTCGATGTAGGCGAGGATCTGCATTTCGCGCGGTTCACCAATTGACGTAGTGTTGGGCCGATGTTAACCCGGCGGCCGTCGATCGGCCGAATCGACTGGCTGGCCCTGCCCCTCCATCCGCTCGGCATGGCCGCATTCCCGGGCGCCTTCCTGTTCGCTGGGAACGCCGTGCTGACGTACAACCTCGTGGAGTACCGGCGCGGGTGACCGTCCCGCGCCGGGAACGCAGCGGCCCGCCGCCCCTCCATCCACTGGGCCTGGCGGCCGTGCCGGTCCTGTTCCTGTTTGCCGAGAACCAGGTGCAGCAGGTCACCCTGGACGCACTGTGGCGGCCGCTGGGGCTGGCCGTGCTGCTGGCCGCGGCCCTGCTGGTCACTGGCGCCGCCCTGTTCTGGGACTGGCAGCGTGGTGGGCTGCTGGCCGCGCTGGTGGTAGGCCTCTTCTACTCCTTCGGTCACGCCTGGAATCTGGTCGGTGCGCAGCTGGACGACCCGATCTGGTTGGCCGACATGTACCTGGTGGCGGGCGTCATCGGCGCGGTGGTCATCTGGCGGGGCGGTCGCTGGGTGCGACCGGCCAACGCGTTCCTCAACCTGGCCGTGGCGGTCCTCCTGCTCTTCAACGCCGGCCGCGTTGCCGAGTTCGCGCTGGGCTCGGCCTCGCCGATCGGCGACGCGCGGCTCTCTCCGCAGGCCGGGCTGGACGCCTCCGGGCCGCGGCCGGATATCATCTACGTCGTCCTGGACCGATACGCGGGCGCGCCCACCCTGGAGCACCAGTACGGGTTCGACAACGGCCCCTTCCTCGACGAGCTGGAGAATCGCGGCTTCGGCGTGGCGCGGGAGGCGTGGGCTAACTACTTCAAGACCGCGCTCTCGCTGGTCTCGTCGCTGAGCATGGACTTCCTGGACACCGGGCGCTTCAACGCCACCGGCCCGGCCGCCTTCGACCCCATCCACCGCGCGCTACGCGACCATCTCCCCGTGCCGGTGACGCTGACCTCGCTCGGCTACGAGTACGTGCACATCGCCAGCTACTGGGAGCCGACCGCCACGAACGCCGACGCCGACATCGTGGTGCGCTACCAGGACATCACGGAGTTCGAGGCCGCGGTGCGCTCCACCACCCTGCTCATGCTCCTTGAGGCGCCTCAGCCGCCGGACCTGGACCCGGAGACGATCCACTTCCCCACCCTGGCGCGCGAGACCACCCTGTTCGCCTTCGACGCGGTGGAGGACGCGGCCTCGCGGCCCGGCCCGACCTTCATCTTCGCGCACATCCTGGTCCCGCACCCGCCGTACGTCTTCGACGCGGATGGGTCGCTCCCGACCGACGAGGAGCTGCGGCAGCGCAGCGAGCAGGAGCGCTACCTGCGCCAGCTGGAGTGGACCAACGGGCGAGTGCTGCAGATGGTCGACCGCCTGCTCGACGTGCCGGAGGGAGAGCGGCCCGTCATCATCCTGCAGGCCGACGAGGGGCCGTTTCCCGACGGCTACCGGCTGGGCGGCGCCGACTTCCCGTGGCTGGAAGCGACCGCGGACGAGATCGCCCACAAGTTCGCCATCCTGAACGCCCTGCACCTGCCGGGCGTCGAGCCGGCAAAGTCCGGCCTGACCGACAGCACCAGCCCCGTGAACAACTTCCGGATCGTGCTGAACGCCTATTTCGACGCTGGCCTGCCGCTCGTCCCCGACCGCGTCTACCTGTCGCGCGATCACGCCCACCCGTACGAGTTCGTGGAGTACCGGCGTCCGGCCGGTGACTGACACCCGGCACGCTGCGCCGGGCCAACTGGCACTACCGATCCTGGGCGGCGGGCGAGATGGTTGGAACGCTGCCAATCCCTGCAGGCGAGGAGATCAATGACCTACGTCATCGCGGAGCCGTGTGTCGACACCATGGAGCTGTCGTGCGTCGCGGTCTGCCCGGTCGACTGCATCCACTACGAGGAAGGCGTCGACCGCATGCTGTACATCGATCCAAACGAGTGCATCGACTGCGGTGCCTGCGAGCCCGAGTGCTCGGTGACCGCCATCTTCGCCGAGGACGCGCTTCCGCCGGACCAGGCGCCGTACACCGAGATCAACGCCCTCTGGTTCACCGACCGCGCCGCGGCCCGAGCCCGGGTCGACCAGCTCAAGCCCCGCTGAACGAGGCCCCTTGACGGGGCCCCGTTCACTTCCGGTGGATCACGATGCTGCCGCCGCCGATGGCCTGCGTGTCTGCGACCGCCAGGCTGTCATCGGCCCCGGAGCGGTTGTCGTAGACGACACCGATCTCGTTCCAGATCTTGATCCGGAACCCGTCAGGCCCTGTACCGCCGCTGTCGTAGGCGGTGAGCATGAACTCGTAGCCGTCCACGCCGTTGACCGCACCGATGCCCTTGAACTGGGCCCGATCCTTCCCCGCCACCACCAGCCACTCGTAGCTGTCGCTATGGAAGCGCAGGCCCGCTTGGAAGACGAACTCCGTCTGACCATCGGGCAGATCCGCGCCCTTCTTGTAGCGGGAGACGAAGCCGAAGGTGGCCCGTCCGGTGGGATCGCCGACGCAGACCCCCTCGGGCGCGGCCGGGCCGCACGATCCGGGCTGCGAGTCGATCCAGCCGCCGCCGGTGACGAAGCCCGCCGACGGGTCGTAGACGACCACCGAGGTGATCGCCGTGTCGCACGCCCCTGACGGATCGCAGACCTCCATGGTCAACGCGAAGATGCCCGCCGCGCTCGCCGTGAAGCTCGGCGTGGCTGACGTCGAACCGGTGATGGTGCCGCCGTCAGCTGACCATGCGTACGTCAGCGGCTCGTCATCGGGGTCGGACGAGGCCGAACCGTCGAGGGCGATCGGCGCGCTGACGGCGCCCAGATAGGGACCGCCCGGGTCTGCCGTCGGTGTGCCGGCGGCGGCGATGTGGGTGCTCTCGCCTGCGCCGAGCTCGGTCGTTTCGCCTTCGTTGGTGAGCGTGATCGGCCCACCCTGGTTGACGGTGACCTCCCAGCCGCCGCCATCGGCCTCGGTGACGTGGACCACCGATCCAGCGGGCGCGGTGAGCAGCGTGTCACCGAGCTCGATCGAGACCTGGCCCGTGAGCACGGTCGTGGTCAGCGAGCCGCACTCGAAGCCGGCGCCGTTGCCCGATCCGAGGCGAGCCTGGAAGGCGCCGCCGCACAGCGCGACAGACCCTTCGAGCACTCCGCCGTCGGCCTGCGTGACGGACAGGCCGCCAGGCGTGATCTTGGACGTCCAGGCGCGTTCGACGCGGAGGCTCGTATCACCGGGCTCGGAGACCAGCGCATCTGTACCCGAGCCATCCGAGAAGAGCAGGCGACCGGGGGGCAGCTTGCTTGATCCGTCGAGAGCCGGGATTAGGACCACGCCCCGGACGGAGTGCTCGCCCGCGATCCACTGGTCGCCCGGGAGGAAGTGCTCGCCCGCGATTAGCTCTGGTGGCGTCAGGTCCGACGGCAGGAACAGGTTCCAGCCCGGATCGCCGGCGATCAACCGGCTCGGCACACTCACCCCGAAGATGGCCAACGGTTGACCGTCGATCGTGTTGGTCCCGTCGATGGCCAAGCCGCCGGCCTGGACGCCGGCCGCGTTCAGCGACAGGTCGACCTGCTGCTCGTGGATGGCAAGGTCATTGGCCGGCGCAAGCTCCTCGTGGCTGCCGGAAACGGTCGCCGTCAGGTCATGGAACCCAAAGGCGCCGTAGACGATCTCGAATTCGACCGGAATCGTGGTCCCCGCAGCGATCTCGCCGATCGACAGGAAGAAGATGCCGTTGATGGCAGCCTCCGGCGGCACGGCCCCCCAGGTCGCCTGGCCGTGGTGCTCGGGCTCGACGGTCAATTCCGCGGTGACCGTGTCCGGGCCGGCGTTGTGGACGAGCACCGTATAGGGCACGGCGTCGCCCACGAAGTACTGCCCCGGCGCCGAGGGCGCAAGCGAGACCTGGAGGTCCGCCTGAGCCGTCGCCGCCTCCACGCTGATCTCCACGTCCTCGAAGTCGGCGAGGCTGCCGTCACTGACCCAGATGCGCACCAGGTGCTGCCCGGTGGCGCAGGCGCAGACGAACTCGCCGGTGTCGGCATCGATCGCGGCGCCGGACAGGTCGCCGGCGAGGGGCGTCATGGAGAATTGAAGCGCCTCCACCGGGATGTCCGGATCGGCGGCGGTCGCCTGGAACTCGACGGGCACACCCTCGACACCCGACTGCGGACCGATCGGGTCAAGGATCGGCGCCTGGTTGACCTCTTCGACGCTGATGGTGAAGGTCTCGGAGGCCGTCAGAGCCGGCTCGCTGTCCTGGCTGGCCGTCACCGTGATCGCGTAGTCGCCGGGGCCCTGAGCCTCATCCGGCGTCCACGAGAAGATGCCGTTGATCGCCGCGTTCGGCGGGACGTCTCCCGACCAGGCCAGGGTCCAGCTGTCCCCTTCGGGGTCGCTCACCACCGGCTGGATCTGGATCGGGCTGCCCTCCGCGATGACCGCGTCCCCGATGGGATCGATCTGGGGCGGCCGGTTCTGGACGTGGATGGTGAACGTCAGGGTGTCGCTCAGCTCGCCGTCGGACACGATCACCTCTACGGGGTGGTCGCCGGACGGGCACACGCACGCTGTCCACGAGAATTCAGCTGGCCTGAGCGGGGCCAGCGTGGCGCCCGCCGGCGCGGTCCCGAGGGAGAAGGTCAGCGAGTTCTCGGGGATGTCGGGGTCGGTGGCAGTCGCCTCGAAGCTCACCGTGTCTCCCGTCAGCACGGTCACGTCGGGGATGGGGTCGAGGACCGGAGGCTCGTTCACCTCCAGGACGGCGATGGTGAACGTCTCGGAGTCGGACAGCGCCGGAGCGCCGTCCTGGGCGGCCGTCACGGTGATCTCGTAGGTGCCCGGGCCCTGTGCCTCGTCCGGCGTCCAGGACAGGATGCCGCCATCGGTCACTGCGCCAGGCGGGAGACCCTCCCAGGTCAGGGTGAATGGATCGCCCTCCGGGTCGGTGACGTTAGGCGACACCTGAACCAGGACGTGCTCGTCCGAGGTGATGTCGTCGATCGGCGCGATCTGCGGGGGCTGGTTCACCGCCGCCTTCCAAAGCTCGCGCCCGTGCGTCCCATCATCCGCCGTGAAGAAGAGGACACCACCGACCGGCGTGAGGGCGAGCGGGCGCGACGTTGTCGAGCCAGGGTAGATGTCGGCGACCAGGACGGTGCCGTCCGCCGTGCCGTCCGACTCCCACAGCTCCGCCCCAGTGCTGCCATCATTGGCCGTGAAGTACAGGGTGTCGCCCACCGCGGTCAGCATTTCTGGCACGCCGGATCGGCTTCCGGACCGGATGTCCTTCACCACCGACGTGCCGGCTTCCGTCCCGTCCGAGCGCCACAGCTCGGTGCCTGTGACGCCGTCGCTGGCGCTGAAATAGAGGGCGCCGCCCATGGCCGTGAGCTCGGCCGGGAAGATGAGGTTGCCGCTGCCGGCAACGATGTCGCGGACGAGGACCGTACC
>DASUSP010000217.1:0-4014 GCA_036375035.1 Candidatus Limnocylindria bacterium | reverse complement strand
TCGGCAAGCTCGTCCAGCGTCGATCCATCGAGCAGTGACTGCAGCCGCTGCCACTCCGCGATCGCCGTCTCGTTGCGACGCAGGCGCTCCGAGCGGTCACGCTGCCAGGCCCGCAGGCCGGCGACCAGATCGTCGGGGCCGGAGCCCGAGTCCAGCCCCACGGCAGTGGCGGCCTCGCGAAGCCGACGCTCCGCCCCGGCGGCGGCCGTCTCGGCGGCGGCCGCGGTCCGCTCCGCCGCGCGGCGCGCCTCGATCTGCCGCTCCAGCCCGGGCCGGGCAGCGGCGGCCGCCAACAGGTCAGCGCGCTGGCGGCAGGCGAGCTGGTAGGCGTGCCAGGCGGTCGCGGCATCGGTCTCGGCAGCCCCTCCGCGGTCGGCGATCGCATCCAGCAGTGCCCGCTCGGCGGCGCGGGCGCGCTCGTCGAGCTCCTCGAGGCGGCGGCGACGCTCCTCGGCGGCGACCCGCGCCCCGGCCGCAGCGGCCAGGCGATCGGCGAGCCGGTCGAGCTCCGCCGGGTCGGGCTCCAGGCCGGCGGCGCGCGCCTCCTCGGCCGCGGCCAGGCGATCGGCCTCCTCGGCGGCGCGCGCCTCCCGGTACGGCTGCAGTGCCGCCTCCGCGAGCGCGAGGCGGTCCGCGGCGGACCGTGACGCCGCACCGGAGATCCAGCCCCACGCGCCCAGGCCGGCTGCGACCGCGACGCTGGCGACGCCCGGGAGCGGCAGGCCCAGCGCCACCAGCACGAGGCCCAGCACCAGGGCCGCACCGGCGCCCCCAAGCAGTGGCGTGGACGACGGCCGGCGCTGCGCCTCTGCCGCCAGGCGCGCATCGGCCAGCTCTTCCTCCAGTCGAGTGGCGCCGGGGAGCTGCGTGGGCCGCAGCCGGCGCGCGAGGTCCCGCACCCGGTGCTCGTCGATGTTCGGCAGGCTCGCCTCGTCCGGCCCGGGCGTCTCCCGCATCACGGCGACGGCGTTGCGCGCCAGGTCCAGCGCGCGAACCGCGTCTCGTACGATCTGGTGCGGCTCGAAGTCGCCCTCCGGGGCGAGCGGAAGACCGGCCAGCTCGCGCTCCAGCTCGTCGGCGGTGGGTCCCTGCAGAGCCACCGGCTCCGGCCGCCCCTGCCAGGCGTCCAGGGCGGCGGCGACCGCATCGGCCCGCTCGTCGCGCGCGGCCAGCCCCTCCGGGCGCGTGGGGTGGCGCGCGGCGAGCTCGGTGGCAGCGGCCCGGCGCCGCTCCGACTCCGCCGCCCGGGCGGCGGCGAGCTCCGCCTCGGCGCGGAGGACGGCCGTCCGGGCGTCCGCCACGCGGCGTTCGGTGACCTCGACCTCGGCGGATCGCACCAGGAACTCGTCGTGCTGGCGCCGCGCCTCGTGCAGGCGCGCCTCCAGGGTGGCCAGCCGATCCTTGGCGGTCCGCAGCGGCCCCCGGGCCCCGACCCGATCGACGCCGACGGCGTCGCGCCGGAACTGCTCCAGCCGCGCGATGGCCTCGGCGGCCGTGGCGTCGCTGCCCTGGGTCGCAGCCGCGCGCTGCATCTGCCCCTGCAGCTCATCGGCCGCCTCGGTGACCGCCATGATCTGCGCCTGGCTGACCGAGATGGTGGCCGCGAACGCGTCGCGGGTCAGGCCCAGCCAGCGCGAGGCATCGGGCGTTCCGTCCAGGATCTCGTGCGAGACGTCGCGGCCCAGCCCCACGTCCACCGCGCGGCAGTCGACCTTCCCGGCCAGGTCCTGGCTGATCTCGATGATGCGGCCGTCGGCCAGGCGCACGCGAGCCTCGACCGCCCAGCGGTCGGGCTGATCCCACGGCCGGTGCCGCTCGGCGAGCTGGCGCTCGGCCAGCGTGCCGGGGCCCTTGCCGCGGCGCAGGCCGGTCAGCGCCAGCCGCAGGGCCGCGTGCCAGCTGGACTTGCCGGCCTCGTTGGGCCCGGAGACGACGGTCATGCCCGGAGCCAGCTTCAGCTCCTCGTCGCGGAAGGGTCCGAATGCGCGGGCCACGATCCGCTCGATGCGCATCGGTCAGGCGACCTCCAGGTCCGTGCGTCCCTCCAGGGCGCGCAGGCCGGTGAGCAGCACGCGGCGCCGCAGCTCCGGGTCCTCGATGGACTCGGCTGCCTCGCGCACGAACTGGCCGCGCACCGTCTGCTCGGCCCGGATCGTCTCCAGGTCGTAGGCCACGTTCAGCAGCCCGACCCGGATCACCAGCCCGTCGAGGTGTTCGCCGAGGCGCTGCAGCTCACGCGGGTCGACCCGGACCGCCTGCCCAACCTCTCCCTCGAGGGTGACTCGCGCGCAGCCGTCGAGGCCGGCGATGGCGGCCGCGACGGCGGAGCGCACGTCGTCTTCGTGGGCGGCCCCGTCCAGCGAGACGGTCAGGTCGTGCACCCGGCTGACGGCCACGGTTCGGCGCTCGCGCGACACGCTCCCGTCCGGCGCGATGCTGGCGATCACCGCCCCGCGCTCCCCCTCCTCGCCGAACTCCAGCGGGTCCGGGTTGCCGGGATAGGTGTGACGATCGGCGTCGCGCGGCAGGTGGTAGTGGCCCAGGAAGGCGTGGGCGATCCCGGCCTCGGCCAGCTCGCGGGCGTCGAACGGCGCGTGTGGCTGCTTGCCGGCCTCCTGCCAGCCCAGCAGGCTGCGTTCCGAGGCGTGGGCCAGGGCCAGGTGCTGGCCCGCGCGATCCGGCCGGAAGCCGGCGAAGAAGCCATCGGTGTTGGCGGGTGCGCGGTGCGCCGCGCCCCACAGCGTCAGGCCGTCCGCCAGCGTCACCGGGGAAAGGCGCGCCTCGGTGAAGACGTGGACGTTCGGCGACCAGTCGAGGAGCGCGTACGGGCTGCGGGCCGAGAGCCAGTCGTGGTTGCCCGGGGCCAGGTACACGGGCCGATCGGTCCGGGAGAAGCTGGCGCGCAGGAACTCCAGGGTGTCCGGGCTGACCCGATCGTGCTCGAACAGGTCGCCCGCCGACAGCACGGCATCGACCCGCTCCTCCTCGGCCAGGGCCAGGATGCGGGTCAGGGTCTCGCGGCGGTTGCGGCGCCGCGCACGCGCGGCCTCGGGCGTTGCCCAGGCGAAGGGAGCGTCCAGGTGCAGGTCGGCGAACAGCAGCAGCTTCACTGCCGGCAAGCCTACCCAAGGTCGCGACAGCTAGGCCGTCGCATTCGGCACGGTCCGGCGCACACCGCACGATCGGCGCAGGGCGTCAGATCGTCTCGGGATGACGCAGCAGGTTCCAGAGCAGCAGCCCCAGCGCAACCAGCAGGAGCAGGTGGAGCAGGCCGTTGAGCGTGACGCTGGTCACCAGGCCGGCCATCCAGACCATCACCAGGGCCACGATCGCGATCCAGAGCATGCGTGGTCTCGTCTGCAGCTTGCGTGTCGGCAGCGCCGGGTCAGGAGCGGGCTTCGCGCTCGTTGATGAGCTGGACGACCAGCAGCACCGCGGCCGCCACCAGCAGCAGGTTTACCAGCGGCCCCCAGGCCAGCAGCAGCCCGATGAACCAGGCCAGCAGCACGATTGCGGTCAGGATCCAGATCACGTCAGCACCCACATCAAGCCCAGCACCGCCGCCACCACCAGCAGCGCGCTCAGGGTCACCCCGATGGTCATCACCAGCACCGATACCCGCCCCGGCCCCTTGCTCATGCGGCCATCGCCTCCAGCAGCAGGTCCACGTGCTCGGCCGGCTTGACCTTCTCCAGCACATGCTCGACCCGTCCATCGGGCCCGATGACGAAGCTGGAGCGTTCCACACCCTTGTAGCTGCGCCCCCTGAAGGTCTTGTCCACCCACACGTCGTACGCCTCGGCCACCGAGTGGTCGGCATCGGACAGCAGTCGGTAGGGCAGGTCGTACCTGGCGCGGAACTTCTGGTGGCTCTTCACCGAGTCCGGCGAGACGCCGAAGACCTCGACCCCGGTGGCGATCACGCGCTGGAAGTTGTCGCGCATCGAGCAGGCCTGGGTGGTGCAGCCGGGCGTGTCGTCCTTGGGATAGAAATACAGGACGTAGCGCCTGCCC
>DASUSP010000216.1:0-5132 GCA_036375035.1 Candidatus Limnocylindria bacterium | reverse complement strand
GTCACCGCCGGCGCGAACCAGGGCCCCGGCGACGAGGTCCACGATCATCCGCGCGTAGCTGTCGCGCAGCCGCACGTCGCGCAGGGCTCCGGCCTCGCTCAGGGCGTCCATGGTCTGGTCGATGATCTCGCCGTACCGCATCGTCTCGGCCGCGCGCTGCCGGCGCTCCGAGTCCGGGTGGGTCATCTCGCGCGAGACCGCCGCCACGAGCTGCGGGTCCCGCATCGCGATCTCGGCCAGCGTGTCGGCCATGTCCAACAGGCGCCGGCGGGGGGACCGTCGGGCTGCAGCGCTACCGGTTCCGGCGATCTCGGCCACGTACCGCGCGCCGATCTCGCACAGGATCATCTCCTTGTAACCGAAGTAGTTGAAGACGCTGGTGCGGCTCGTCCCGGCGGCACGAGCGATGTCGTCCATGGTGGTGCCGTCGACCCCCCGCTCGGTGAACAGCCTGGCGGCGGCGTCCACCAGAGACGTCCGTGTCGCGGCCTTCTTGAGCTCTCGGCTGCCCATCCTCGGCCCGGTCCACCTCCTGTTGACACCGTATCACGCTGAGGCTTGTCACGGCACTCTTGTTAGCATTGGCAAGCACCCTTTACGCCGCTCCTGCATCGAGGTACCGATGGACTTTCGAGCCCTGGTCGACGAGCTGCTCGCCGACTACTTTCGACTCCACCCGGCGCACGCCACCGAGATCGGAGAGCACGCCCACGACGGCGTCTGGCCGGACCTGACCGATGCCGGCCGCGCCGAGCGCGCGGCCTGGGTGGCGCGCTCGATCGATCGGCTCCAGGCGCTGGAGCCCGCGCAGCTGTCACGCGACCAGGCGACCGACCGTCGCATCCTGCTCGAGAACCTGGAGGCCATCCGCTTCGGGGAGGAGGAGCTGCGCGAGGCGACCTGGAACCCGCTCAGCTACGTGTACCTGTTCGGCGGCGGCCTCTTCGCCCTGCTGGCGCGCGAGTTCGCGCCGCTTCCGGAACGCCTGGGGAGCGCCGCCTCGCGGATGCGCGGCATGCCCGCGGCCCTGGACGCCGCCCGCCAGACGCTGGCCGCCGGTGGAGAGCGGCCGGTGAGCCGCTTCCACGCCGAGAAGGCGGTGGAACGCATGGACGGCATCGTGGACCTGTGCCGGACGGCCGTGAGCGAGGCGGAGGGATGCGGCGATCAGCGGCTGCTGGCCGAGGTCCGGGAAGCGGCCGGTGCGGCCGAGGCTGCGGTGGGGTCCTTCACCGAGTGGCTCCGCGACGACCTGCTGCCGACCGCCGACGGCGACTTCCGATTGGGTCCGGACCTCTATGCCCGCAAGTTCCGCCACGCGCTGAAGACCGATTGGACCCCGCAGCAGCTGGAGGAACGGGCGGCGGCCGAGTACGAGACCGTTCGGGCCGAGATGGTGCGCCTGGCCCGCGAGCTGTGGACGCAGTGGATCCCTGGTGAGGCGCCGCCCGACGACGAGGGGACCCTGGTGCGACGGGTGCTGGACGCGATCGCCACCGAGCATCCCCCGGCCGAGGCGCTGCTGGACTTCTGCCGGGCCGAGCACCGGCGGATCGAGGCGTACGTCCGCGAGCGCGACCTCATCGGGCTGGCGGACGAGCCGATGCAGATCGTGTGGACCCCGCAGTTCCTGCGTGCCTTCGGCGGCGCGATGCTGATCCCGCCGGGGCCGCTCGACCGCGGGCTGGACGCGTTCTTCGCCATCACCCCCATGCCCGATGACTGGAGCGACGAGCGCAAGGAGTCTTACCTCCGCGAGGACAACGACCGGATGCTGCGCCTGCTCACCATCCACGAGGCGGTGCCCGGGCACTACCTGCAGCTCACGTACTCGAACCGATGCTCGTCGCTGGTACGGAACGTGTTCCAGTCCGGCGTCTTCGCCGAGGGTTGGGCCGTCTACGTCACGCAGGTGATGATGGACGCCGGCTACGGCTCCGAGGACCCGGCCCTGATGCTGGTCCACTGGAAGTTCCACCTGCGCTCCATCACCAACGCCCTGATGGACCTGCGCATCCATGCGGGCCGCATGGACGAGGCCGAGGCGATGCGTCTGATGGTCGAGGGCGGCTTCCAGGAGGAGGGCGAGGCCGCCAACAAGTGGGACCGCGCGCGCCTCTCCTCGACCCAGCTGTGCGAGTACTTCCTGGGCTACATCGGGATGGCCGAGCTGGAGGCGGAGGGCCGCCGGCGGGCCGAGGCCGAGGGTCGTGAGTTCGTGTACAGACCCTTCCTGGAGTCGGTGCTGGCGCACGGCACCCCGTCGCTGCCGGTGATCCGCGAGATCCTGTTCGGCGGCTGATCAGCCGCCCGGCGGCGCCGGAGAGGGTGTCGGGCTCGCCGTCGCGCGCGGCACGCCGGCAGCGTCCAGGGCCAGGTCCAGGATCGACGGCTGCCCGTTGCGGGAGTGTGTCAGCGCGCCTGCCGGATCGAAGCCCTGCCAGGTGCCGATCAGCACCAGCGTCACGCGCTCGCTGGGGAGGTGGACCACCAGCGAGGTGAACCCGCGCAGCAGGCCGGAGTGGCCGACTCCGACGCGGTCGCCGAGGTGGATTGCCTCGCTCCCCAGACCGTAATCGTCGTCATTGAAGCGGAGCATCTCGGCGAGCGTTCCCGGCTGCAGGACGCGGCCGCCGTAGAGTGCCAGCGCCCACTCGAGGAGGTCCGAGGGGCTCGAGTACATGTTTCCCGACGTCCCGAAGGCGCTGGCCCATGCCGGCGGCATGAGCGGAGGCGCGTCGGGAGCCAGTAGCACCCCGGTCTCCTCCAGGTCGAGCGGTCGCAGCAGGTGCCGCTCCAGGGCCTCCTCGAAGGGACGGCCGTGCACCCGTTCCACCAGCATGCCCAGCAGGACGTAGTTCGAGTTCGAGTACGCGTAGCCGGCCCCGGGGGCGAACCAGCGGCTGCCGAGCCTGGCAATGACCTCGGCGCCGGTCCAGCGCCGCTCGGGATCGGCGGCCATCGGCTCACGCATGGGTGCCAGCAGGTCCGCCAGGCCCGAGGTGTGCTGCAGAAGGTTGCGGACGGTGATCTCCGGCGCCAGGCCGACCTCCGGCAGGTAGGCCGCCACGCTGTCGTCCAGCCCCAGCCGCCCCTGCTCGACCAGCTGCAGCACCAGCGCCGCGGTGAAGGTCTTCGTGATGCTGGCGATGGCGAACGGCGAGTCGCCGTCCAGGGGTGTCACGCCGTCCAGGGCCACGCCGCTGGCACCCGCCCAGTAGGCGCGACCGTCGATCGCGACCCCCGCTGCCAGGGAGTAGAGGCCCTGCTCGGTGCGGGCACGGTCGAGGGCCTGCTGCAGGACGGTCGCCGTCTCGACGTCGAGCTCCGCCATGCGCACCGGCCGGGCGGACCCGGCGCCGGCGGGTGGCCAGTGCGGGAACCCCGGCAGGCTCTCGCCGGGGAGCAGCGCGGTCCCAGGCTGGGATGGAGTTGCCTCGCTGGGACGCGGGGTGGGGGAGACGGCGCCGGCCAGGACCGCCGGCTCTGGCGACGCCATCGGCGCAGCCAGGATCGCGCTCAGGATGAGGGCCGAAACCAGGGCTGCCCCCCAGCCGCCGGCCAGTCGCAAGGCTCGGGACATCGGTCTGCCGATGGTACCCGAGACAGCCTTGCGTGCGAAGGGGCCACCGGTCCGGCAGGGGTCCGGACTTTCGTCTCGCGGGCCTATTTGTTAGCATTGCTAACCAATGTCCAGGCGTCCAAACCTCCGCGTCCTGCCGCCCTCCGACGCCCCCGCGGCGAGCCCGCCCGCGGCAGGGCAGGGCGCCCCCGTGCGCGGGTTGCGGCGCGGTTTCGCCGCGTTGCGCCACGCCAACTACCGCTACTACATCTCGGGCCAGATCGTCAGCCTGGTGGGGACCTGGATGCAGTCGGTCAGCCAGCCGTGGCTGGTGCTGCTGCTCGGCGGCAGCCCGCTGCAGCTCGGCACCGTGCTGGCGCTGCAGTACGCCCCGGCCCTCTTCCTGGCGCCCCTCGGTGGCGTGCTGGCCGACCGTGTCGACAAGCGACGCGCCCTGATGGTCGCCAACGCGGTGGCCAGTGCCGAGGCCGTGGCCCTGTTCGGGCTCACCGTCAGCGGTGTGGTGGAGATCTGGCACGTGATGATCCTGGCCTCCGTGCTCGGGATGGTGAACGCGGTGGAGATGCCGCTGCGACAGGCCTTCGCGGCCGAGCTGGTCCCGCGCCGGGACCTGATGAACGCGATCGCGCTGAACAGCGCCACCTTCAACCTGGCCCGCATCGTGGGGCCGGCCATCGCCGGCCTGACGCTGGCGCTGTTTGGCCCCGCCTTCAACTTCGCCATCAACGCGGCGAGCTACCTGGGCGTTTTGGTGGGCCTGTGGCGGATCGATCCGGGCGGCCTGCATCGCATCGAGCGGCCTGAGCACTTCGGCTCGGTTCGCAGCAGCCTGGCCGAGGGACTGCGCTACGCGCGACGGACGCCGTCGGTGCTGTTCCCGCTGCTCCTGCTGGGCGGCATGGCAACGTTCGGGATGAACTTCCAGACGCTGCTGCCGCTCTACGCGCGGGACACGCTGCAGCTTGGCGCCGAGGGCTACGGGGCGCTGTTCGCCTCCATGGGCGTGGGATCGCTCATCGGCTCGCTGACGCTGGCCTTCGCCGGCTCCCGACGGCCGCTGCTGCGGCTGATCATGGGCGGCGCGGTCTTCTTCGTCGTCTTCGAGGTGTCGCTGGGCCTGGTCCGCGCGCCGGCGATGGCCTTCCCGCTGATGATCGCGCTGGGCATGGCCTCGATGCTGATGGTCAACACCATCAACGTCACCATCCAGAACTCGGTGAGCGACGAGCTGCGCGGCCGGGTGATGTCGCTGTACGTCACTGTCTTCGCCGGCTCGGCCCCGATCGGCGGATTCTTCGCCGGCTCGGTGGCGCAGCTGTGGGGCCCGCCCGCCGGCTTCCTGCTGGGGGCGGCCATCGCCAGCATCTTTGTCGTCTTCGTGGGGTGGCATGTGATCCGCGCAGGTGCTTCATGGCCCGATGCAGCCGCGGCCGCCCGGCGAGCCGCCGCGCCCGCGGCGGAGCGGTCGATCGAGCGGCGCGCGGCGGGCGAGTAGGGTCAGCCTGTGCGACCCCGACCCGGCAGCAGCACCTGCAGCTCGTCCAGGGCC
>DASUSP010000215.1:0-8671 GCA_036375035.1 Candidatus Limnocylindria bacterium | reverse complement strand
CTGTCATGTTCCTGAATTTCGTTCCGACGGGTTGGACCGATGGTTCGGCGGAAACTCATCGGCACGCTGGGATCCGGGCCGAATGTCCCGGTTTGGGGGGCCGTTCGATGCTCGCACCCGTGCCTCTCGACCCGGCCATGTCCCGCGCCGCCGGATCCGCTCACCTGCGTCCTGAGCGTGGCGCGGCGAGCAACCCTGGCGGAGGTCCCGACATTTCCGTGACCTTTCGCCCCCGTGCCATAGGTCCCATCGGCCGGATCAAGGGTTCCTGCGTCACATGCGGCCGCATCGGTCCAGGCCCGACAGTGGTCAGGCAAGTCAAGCCCGAATGGGCGAGATCACAGCAAGAAGAGGTATGGACCCGTGACCAGTCGACTCAAGGGACTCGGAATTGTCCTGGCGATCCTCGGCATCGCGTTCATCGCGGCCGGCGGCTTCGCCTACATCAAGACCCAGGACGGAGCGAACTCCCTCCAGGCATTCAGCGCGGCGCAGGGCGTCGAGCTGTCCTACAACGAAGAGGGTCAGCTCATTGACCGCGGCACCCCCGAGGGCGCCAACTCGATCATGACCCTCCTGACCGATGACTGGGGCTACCCGGTCGTCGCCGGCGAGCTGGATCCGGCCGATCCGCTGGTGAACACCGCCAGCGAGTACATGTACCAGATGGCCACCATCGCCTACCACACGCTGCACGGCAGCACCACGGTCACCCTGGCCGAGGACGTGGAGTACAACGGCGAGACCTTCGCTGCCGGGACCTACGAGTTCCAGAACGACGGTCGCTACTGGACGCAGTTCAATCGCGAGCACCCGATCGAGGGGCCGGCCCGCGCGCAGATCTGGAGTGGCACCGCCCACGCCCTGATCGGTGAGCTGGGAGTCGGCACCGTGACCGCGACCGCCCTGCAGATGGGCCTGGCCCTGGCCGGACTGTTCGCGGGCCTCGGGTTCGCGCTCCTGGTGGCGGGAGTCGGCCTGGTCTGGGCGACGCGAGCCGAAGAGGTTCCGGTCCCCGTCCTGCGACCGGCCACCGCGGAAGTCTCCGCCTAGCGGCCGCCCCCGGAGGGCGCCCATTGGACCACCGGTCCGACTGACCGGGTCCATACGGGGAGCCTGACCCGACCGGCGAGCGATCCAACGGGACGCTCCCCGCGACGGCCAGGCTCCTCGTTCTTCGTGGGCTTGCCCGCTCGATGGGCTGGCACGCCTCCTGCATATCGGCTCGGATCGAGGAGGCCAACAACCGAGTGAGCGACCGAGGAGCGACGATGACGGAGCGTCCGAACTCCCCTGATCGAACCGACGAGCAGCCGCGGGTCCTGCTGATCGACAGCGACGCCGACGTCACCGACGTCGTGGTGGCGATCCTGACCGACGAGGGCTACGAAGTCCGTACGGTCAACACCACCGACCACCGGGCCATCGCCGCCGAGGTGAACCGTTACGAACCTGACTGCGTCCTCCTGGACAGCGCTGCGCGACCCGGCTACGGGCAGAGCTGGGACGAGGCGGCCTACCTGAGCTCACGGGAGCGGGCCATCCCCACCGTGATGTTCACCGCCCACAGCCAGGACGCGGACGAGGCGCGCGAGGGTGAGACCGACCGTGCCCGACGCGCGGACTTCGCCGCCGTTCTTGCCAAACCCTTCAACCTGGACGAGCTGCTCGACGCGGTCGCGACGGCTTGCGACCGGTCCCAGCCCTTCGAACACGGGCACGACGGCGAGCGGGCGCGGACCCTGGCCCTTGCCAGGCGCCTTCGCGCGCGGGGCGCGACCGACGTGCGCACCAGCAACCGGCGCGAGTGGGCGACCTTCGCGTCGTCACACGACGAGCGGATCTACCAGCTCTATTGGTGGCAGCAGCTCGGCCTGTACATCGTGGGCCGATACGACGCCGACGCCCGGTTGGAGATCGTGGGGCAGTTCTACGAACTGGACGCGGCCATCGAGTCGGCGCTCAGCTCGGCTGCCGACCTGCCATCGGCAGCTGCGCCGGCCTAGGCTCGAGCGGCCGCCCGTGGGATGAGGATCAGGAAGTTCGGGCCGTCCGGCCGGATACGGCTCGTCCGTTCGGCACTCGCCTTGCGGCGTCGCGACTGCGGAGCATGAGGCGTCTACGCAATCGAGGAGACCATCTCGATGAGGAACGAGGTACCCATTCCGCGCCTGCTCGCCAGCGCGCTGCTCGGCATCCTGGCCGTCATCGCCGTCGTATTCGCCGTGCTCATGTTCTTCGCGGCCTGGACCATCGGCTCGGATGGCCGGGGCTTCGGCGACGCGGGCGTCGCGTGGATCCTCACCCTGGCGGTCCTGGTCGTGGCGTACGGCCTGATGGCCGCCTGGGCGGCGCGGGACGAATGGCTGGGCTGGGCCCGCGGTCGCCTGCTGGGCCTGATCGTTGCCGGGGTGGCGGTCCTCGCCGCGGTGCTGGCACTCGTCACGGCTGACCTTCGCGGGCAGGAGGCGCTGCTCTACATCCTGGCGGGGCTGGGACTGCTGACCATCGTGCCGCTGATCATTCCGGAGCGCGGCGCAACCCCGGCGTAGGCCCCGATCCCGACGCACGCGCGGGGGGCGGGATTGTCCCGCCCCCCGCCGCAGTAGCTACGGTCCGGGCGGGCCTCCGCCCACACCGTTGTTGCCGCCGCCTCCGGCGTTCCCCACCTGGAACGACAGGGCGCCGGTGGCCGACGCCTCGTACAGGGCGTCACCCGCGAACGATGCGCTCAGCGGGTAGCTGTCCGGTTTCTGGAGCAGCTTGAGGCTGGTCGTGGCGTCCCCGGAGCCATCGGTCTGGGCCGATGCGCTCTGCGACCCCAGCGTGAAGTCCACGGTGCGGTCGACCACCGCCTGGCCGAGGACATCGGTCAGGTTGGCCCGGAGCGTCGCGTAATGGTTCGGCTTGGCCTGGATGTCGCCGCTGTAGACCAGCGCCGTCGGCCGCTTGGCGATGCTGACGGATGTCGTGGCCGATGCCGCTCCCCCATCCTTGTCCGTGGCGGTCACTTCGACCGCATAGGTCCCGGGCAAGGCGAAGGCGTGGGACACGTCGGCGCCGGCAGCGGCCGACCCGTCATCGAAGTCCCAGCTGAACGCCAGCGTCGCCTGGTCCGCCGACCCGGGATCCACCGCCGAGGCGTGGAACTGGATCGGGACGCCCCAGTATGCGGCGGCATCCGGCGGCGCAACCACGTTCGGCGGCAGGTTGGTGACCGGCGTCACGTTGAAGTCGTGAAGCGCGTCGTTGCCCGCCGCATCGGTCACCGTCAGGTGGGCGGTGTAGTTGCCGTTGTCGGCGAAGGCGTGGGTGGTCGTCTGGCCGAATGCCACGCCGTTGTCGCTGAACTCCCAGTCGTAGTCCAGCCCATCCGCGCCGCAGTTGTCATCCGCGGTCGCGGCAAAGGTGTTCGAGGCCCCCTCCGTGAATGGACCGATCTGCTGGATCAGGCTGATCTCCGGCGGGGCATTGTCCGCCTGCAGCGAACCCAGCAGCAGATCGGGCGTGGGGCTGCCGGTCATGGTCGGTCCATTGCTGAAGACGGTGCCGTCCAGGATGTTGATCGTCTCATCCACATCCGGCGCCAACGGGATGACGAAGGTGACCACCAGGTTCAGCTCGCCGGTCACGTCGATGCTGGGCGTGTAGGTGATGGGGTTCATCTCGTAGCGCACCGCCGTGCCCAGCGGCAGGCAGTCCAAGGCGAATTGGTCGCCCACCACGGACGGCGAGCTGCCGGTGAAGGTCAGATCGTTGGCCGGCACCGTGGCCACGTCCACGATCCGATGCACGACCACCCCGGACGCATCGACCTCGAACTCGTGGTTGATCTGCAGATCAAGCTCCAGCCCGAAGTCCAGGAAACAGCACAGGTCGATCAGGTCGACCGTCTGGTTCGCGCTGCACGTCGTGGTGCCGGATGGCGGCGGCGCACAGGTCGTGGAGAACGTGCGCTCGATGGTGTCGGACGTCGTCTCGCCGGTGGTGTTCCAGCCGCCGGGCAGTGGCCCGGGATCCGGGAAGTCATCACCCTTGGCGAAGAGGCCGGCGGTGTAGTCGAGCGTGTACTTGACGTTGATCGTCCCGTCGCTGGTGGTGAGCGTGTTGGTCAGGTCGACCGTCGAGCCCTGGCGTAGCTGGTCCGTGTCGTAGCTGGTGGCGATGGTCGCCGGCGCCGACCAGCTCACCTGGTTGCTGAGCTCGAACAGGATGCCGACCGTGGTCTCGTCGGCGTTCGTGATCAGCACGTCCGGCACGCACGGGTCGCAATGCGCCAGGAACGTGCCGTGGCTCTGCGAGCCGCTGGTGCCCGACAGGGTGAGGTTCGAGTTGATGGTGTTGGGAGCCGCTGCCGCGACGCCCGGGATCGCTGCCGTCAGCAGCGCTCCCGCCACCACGGCGACCCCGAGTCGCCGCGCGGCCACGTGTCGAAGGATCATTCCTTCCCTCCGTGATGAATGCGTGGTCCTGGCCCGGTCAAGTCCGTATGAGCACCGCCTCCCTCCGAGGATCGACGCGTGGGCAGCCGCAGGCGGCCGAGTCAATCAGGAGGTCATCACCACGCCGTCGCGCCAGCGTGTTCAGTCGCGCAGCGAGGACCGGTACTCTCAGCCGCCGATTCGGGGACTGTCAGCGGGTGTCGCGTCAGCCCGGCGGGAGCGGTTCCCCGGCGCGGCCGAGCAGCGGCCCGATCAGCCGAGCGAGGTGGATGGACGGTGCTACGCCCAGCTCGTCAGCCAGCAGGCGCTCATAGCGACGCACCTGTCGCAGCGCCTCGCCGACGTTCCCCTCGGCGAGGTGAACGCTGATCAGGGCCCGATGCGCCGACTCGCGGAGCGGGTCGGCCAGCACGGCGGCAAGCGCCGCCAGCAGCGCGTCGCCGCTACGGCCACGCTGCACCATCCGTTCGGCGACGGCCTCGAGCGCATGCAGCCGCAGCTGCCGGAATCGCTCGCGCTCGGCGGCAACCCAGTCCTCGTACCAGTCTGGGAGGACGTCGGCCTCGAGCGTCGCTGTTCCGGCCGCCAGGTCGGAATCGGTCATGCGGCCGGTGAGCCAGCGGTCGGCAAGCTCCACCGCCGCGCGGAGATCCACCCTGACGCTGCGATGCAGGCTGAGCCGCCCGCCCGCCGACTCGACGATCGGGACCGCGTGAGAGCGCAACCGCCAGAGCGCCGAGCGCAGGTTCGCCGACGCCCGCGCTTCCGGCGCGTCCATCCACAGCGTGCCCGCCACGTAGCCGCGGGTGAGGGCGTGCGGGCGCAGCGCGAGGAAGGCGACCACCCGTTGGGCCCCGGGTGGCAGATCGAGTGGCTCGCCCGCCACCTCCATCCGGAAGCCGTTCAGCAGAAAGAGACGGGTGTCGAGGTCATCTCGCGCGGATCGTTCGCGTATGGTCGCGGAGGCTGTGCCCATGCAGCACCTGCTCGGGGGCCTCTGCACCGGCCGCCAGCCAGGCCCTGCGCCTAACCTACGGCGGGTGGTCAAGTCCCGGGACTTTCGGGTCAGACGCGGTGACGCCGTGGTGACGCCTCGCCGGCCGGTTGCGCTGCTCTGGGATGCTTGAGGCTGACAAGACGGAGGTTGATATGCGCAGAGCCGATGTCGTGGCGATCCTGGTGGTGCTGGCGCTCGTCCTGGTCGCCTGCGCGGCGGGCCCCAATCCCGCCGTCGATACGCCACCGTCTGACGGCGAGGTGGCCGGATTCTTCCCCGGCCTGTGGCACGGGATCATCTCCCCCATCACGTTCCTGGTTTCGCTGTTCACCGACGACGTGAACATCTACGAGGTCCACAACAGCGGGAACTGGTACGACTTCGGGTTCGTGCTGGGCGCCGGCATCCTGTTCGGTGGCGGATTCTTCGGGGCGGGGCGTTCCGGCAGGCGATGAACCCCGGCTGACACTCCCTTCCCAATCAGCGCGGGGCCGTGTAAGGTGCCCGGGCTGCCCGTAACTCCCGTGAGTGCCCGCACAAGGAGGGGACCATGCGACGCTTCAAGACGGCCCTGGCATGCGCCGCGATCGCGACAACGTTGATGGTGGGGACGGCGTTCGCCGCTCCCAAGGAGGGGTGCCCCAGCGGCCAGGGTTGGGGGGAATGGACGGTCGAGGCCGCGGCCGAACGCATCTGGCCGAAGCTGGTGGACCAGGGCGCGTTCCCGGGCGGGATCACCGACCTGGTGGCCGCGCTTGATGGCTACGATCGCAATGGCGACGGATCGGTGTGCGTCAAGATCATGTGGGGTGACGATCTCAACCCGAATTCGCACTGGTACCAGTTCGGCGTCGAGCTGCTCGGCAGCCCCATCGAGCAGTTCCTGCCCAGGGACAACAACTCCGGCGCGTAAGGGGGCGCGCGCTCCGAAGTCCAACCGCAGGTGGCGGCGCCTACGCTTCTGCCATGTTCCGATACCCCGGCCCGATGCGGGATCCGGTCGATCCGGCGGACGTTCCGCCGGTCGACCGCCCGCCGGAGCCGCCCATGGGCCTCCTGCAGCGATTGGGCGGCGTGGGGCTCATCCTGGTGTCGGCCGCGATCGCGCTCGTCGTGGCCCCGATCCTGATCCTGGGCGGCACCTACGTGCTGGGCGACCTGCTGAATCCCTCGTGTACCGATGACGAACGTGAGGCGTGGCAGTCGATCCCGCATTACGAGGACCTGCAACCTGGACAGGTGCCTGGAATCGCCGGCTGCGTAGCGCAGTTCGAGCCGGATCGCTCGCCCGAGCGCGTTCTCAACCACTACCGATCCGTGCTGACTGCCGACGGGTGGCAGCTGGTCACGGAGAGCGAGACAGTGGGCACCATCCGGCCCATGCCCTCGGGCACGCTGCCGCCCCTCGATGAGATGCCCTACGACTTCCACACCGTGACGCTGGAGCGCGACGACTTTGCCGCCACGATCAGCTGGGATGTCACCTGGCGAACCGCTTCTCCGGCCGCGGGGCCAGCCGAGTGGGAACCGGTCACGACCGTGATGGTCAACCTGTACCGGAACTGATCGGACGTCTCAGCACGAAGTAGACTCTTCGTCATCGCCCTGGCCGCGTTCGTGCTCGCCTCCTGCATCCTGGCCGGCTGCCTTCCCTCCACAGCTCGACCAGGACAGCCGCTCGACGTCGTGGCGGCCTGGACCGAGGCGCGAAACCGTGGGGACGTGGACGAGGCCATGTCGCACCTCTCGGAGACCGCCAATGTCTTCGGCATGGGGATGCATCTGCCCGGGCTGCGCGAACAGCTGCGGGACATCCTGGCCGCGCAGGCGGTCGCCGGGTGGTCGGCGATCGAGAGCGACTGCACCGTCGCAGCCGAAACGGTCAACTGCCGGTACGTGCAGCGAGACCGGATCCTGGACCGATGGGACCTCGAGCTCACTGGGCGGCATCGGTACATCGTTCGTGATGGGAAGCTGACGTTCGCCGAACGGGTTCACGATGTCGAATCGCGGCGGGCCGCCTACTCGGTCTTCGACGACTTCCGGGACTGGGTCGCTGACGCGCATCCCGAGCTGGTGGACGTCATCTGGTCCGATCCCACCTCAGCGCTGTACACCACGCCCGAGGGGGCGCAAGCCGTGCTGGATGTGCTGGACGAGTACGTGCCGCCCGGCTCCTAGCGGCCCGGTGGGCCGTCCTCGATCAGCTCCCGGGCGCGCCGCACGATGGCGGTGAGCAGCCCGGACTCGTAGGCGCCGGCGATCGAGCCATCCGTGAACCGTTCCGAGCGGAGGATCGCGGTCAGCAGCCGCGCGAGATCCTCGGGCTCGGCCCGAGCCACCCCCTCCGGATCCCGCAACGCCGAACCTTCGGGCGACTGCAACCACGCCGGCCAGTCGAACGGGGTCACCCAGCCGCCGGCACGCACATCGGCCAGGAAGGCCTCCGCCTCCGGGCTGAACCGATACACGTTGAGATGGATCGCGCCGTCGCGGTCCGTGTGCGATGGCTCCCAGGCGCCAAAGGAGAACCCGGGGCGCTCGAGGGCGTCGAGGTGCCGGGCCAGCAGGCGCAGTCGTTCGGGCAGCGGCACGGTCACCGCCGCAGGATACGCCGCCCACTGCCGGCCGCAGTGGCGCCGAAGGGCGCCGGGTTCAGCATCGGGTTCGTCAGGGGGATACTTGCCGCGTCTAGCCCCGAGGAGCCCGATGGAGCTGGTCCCCAACGTCCATGCCGTCAAGCTGCTGAGCTGCACCGGATACCTGTTCACCGGTGATCGGCTGACCCTCATCGACGCCGGGCTGCCGGGGTCGCGCCTGCCGCTGCAGCGCTACCTGCGGCACATCGGGCGACGGCTCGACGAGCTGGAGCGGATCATCTGCACCCACGGGCACCCCGACCACATCGGCGGGGTGCGCGAGCTGGCCTCCGGCGGGGCGCAGGTCCTGATCCATCCCGATGACCTGGCCGGCGTCGAGGTCACGCTGCGCGACGCGCTGCGCGCGCGCAGCCGGGGTCCGCTGCTGCATTACCTGACGCCGCATCCCGGGGACACCGTTCCTGTTCACGACGGCGACATCCTGCCCGTCCTCGGCGGCCTGGAGGTCGTCCATACGCCGGGCCACACGCCGGGCAGCGTGTGCCTGTGGCTGCCGGAGCATCGGGTCCTGTTCACCGGCGATGTGCTGCAGGTGGTGCGCGGCCGGCTGACGTATGCCAGCTGGTTCTTCA
>DASUSP010000214.1:0-4302 GCA_036375035.1 Candidatus Limnocylindria bacterium | reverse complement strand
CGCGAGGAGCTGCTGCTCGACGAGAACACGCTGCGGATGGTGTGGACCATGCGCCGCATGCTCTCGGCGGTCGGCCCCAACGAGGGGATCGAGCTGCTCATGCAGCGCCTGGGCAAGACCAAGGACAACGCGGAGTTCCTCGTCTCGCTGTCGAAGAGCGTGGAAGCCTCCGAGCGCTAGACCGATCCCCCCGCGTCCCGTGGCTGCCGCACGCACCCCGCTCGGCCCGATCCTGGCCATCGGGCTGCTGCTGGCTGCCTGCGGAGCCAGCCCGTCTCCATCGGCGCCGCCATCCGGCACGGCGGCTGCCAGCGCATCGGCTTCGGCCTCCGCAAGTGCCGCCTCCAGCATCGGTCCCGGCCATGTGGTCCCCGCGCCGGGCTCGGACAGCGAGGTCTACGAGCCCAACCCGGGGGCAATCGTGGTCGCCATCGACCCCGGGCACGGCGGCTGCCTGGACTGGGGCGTGCCCAACCCGTGGGACAACACCGTCGAGAAGGCCGAGAAGGCCGACACCCTGGGCATCGGCCTGGCCCTGCGCGACCTGCTGGAGGAGCAGGGCATCAGCGTGGTCATGACCAGGATCGATGACTCGGCGCTGGCTGGCGACGACTACCCGCAGCTGGGCTGCGAGGGTCCCCCGTGGCGCGACGTGGACGGCGACGGACAGGCGGGGTTCGAGGAGACCGGCCGCATCCGCACCCGCGACGAGCTGCAGGCGCGGATCGACCTCGCCAACCTGGCGCGCGCCGACCTCCTGGTCAGCATCCACATCAACTCGATGACCCAGGACGGAGTCGCGTACGAGATCGCCGCCACGCAGACGTTCTACGACGACGAGACGCCCTGGGGCGAGGCCGGAAGCGGGGAGCTGGGCCGCAGCGTCCAGGACAGCGTCGTGGCCGCGCTCGACGCACTGGCCGGCTACGAGCGCCAGGACCGCGGCACCGAGGCGGTGGCGTACTACATGATCTCGCGGCAGTGGCAGGACGCCGACACCTGCGAGACGCCGGGCGATACCTGGTGCAAGCCGCACCGGGCCGCGCAGCTGCCGGCGGTGCTGGCTGAAGTGGGGTCGATCACCCTCGAGGCGGAGAGCGAGCTGCTGGCCGGACAGGCGGGCCGCCGCGCGGTGGCGGAGGGCCTGTACGAAGGCATCCGTCGCTGGCTGCAGGAGCGGGAGCTGGCTGTGCGCTATGACGCGCTGGTCCCGGGTGGCGAGGCCGGCTCCGTGCCTGGCCCCATCCCCGGGGAGGGGCCGCCGTTCGCCGCAGCCGAGATCGCTCAAACCGACCTTGTTGACGGCAGCCTGCCGCTGCGACTGACCAACACCGGGACCCGAGCCTGGAGCGAGGGCCTCGCGCTGCTGCTCGGCTGGGAAGCGACAGACGCCCCGTACCTGCCCCAGCCCCCGGCCGCGCTGGAACAGGCCGGGGTGGAGGTTCCCGCGCTGGCGCCCGGCGAGTCGGTGACGCTCCACCTCCCGCTGGAGCTGCCGGAGGCGGGTCGCAGCCTGCTGTGGCTGTCCCTCTCCGACAGGGACGAGACCTTCGCCGACCTCGGCTCGCCGGCCCTGCAGCTGGCCCACGCCGCCCGCTGACCGGCGGGCCCAGGCCCGTTTTCAAATCTGCACCGGGTCCGGGTTGACCCGGCAACGACGGCGCTGCTAGCATCGCCCTGCGGTCTTGAACCGGCACGCTGCCGTCGCCGGCCAGGGGGTATGAGCAGGATCGCAGAACGCGCCTACTCGACCCATTCGGAGCTGTTGTATTGCCCGATTCGCGACGGCCGCTGCGCCGGATGACCCTCCCGAGACCCGTCACGCGCGGGATCACGCACCTCGTGGTCATCGGCCTGGTTGCCTTCACCGCCGCCTTCGGCATCACCTCGGCCCGCACCGATGCGGGCGCGCCGCCCACCGCACGCGATGGCGGCACGACAGCTCTCTCCTTCGACTTCGTCGCCCCGGCGCGCGCCGCCGCCGGGGACGTGGCCGGGCTGCGATCCACCACCTTCGAGCTCGAACCTCAGGTTGGTGACAGCGACCCGGTGCTCTCGCGGCGGGCGGCCCGCTTCGAGCCCACTGCCTCTCCCTCCCCGCTCCCGACCCCGGTGGCGCCCCCGGCCCCCGCCCCCGATCCGCCGGCCCCGGCGGCACAGCCCCCGGCCCCGAAGCCGCCGGTCGTCACCGGCACCGGTTCGCTGGCCTGGCCGGTCAACGGCAGCATCAGCCAGTACTTCCACTCCGGGCACCTGGCCCTGGATATCGCCGCGCCCTACGGCAGCACCGTCATGGCCGCCGATGCCGGCGTCGTGACCTGGGCCGGCTGGCGGAACAACGGCGGCGGCTACGTGGTCGCCATCGACCACGGCAACGGGATGAAGACCACCTACAACCACCTGGGTTCGATCTGGGTCTCGCCGGGCCAGGCCGTTTCCCGCGGGCAGGGCATCGCCGGGGTGGGCTGCACCGGGATCTGCACCGGGCCGCACGTCCACTTCGAGGTCGTCGTGGGCGGTGTCGCGGTCAACCCGCTCCGCTACCTCTAAGCCCCATCCGGCCTCCCGGCGTGGCCGGGCCCCGTTGCTATGATCGGCCCCCATGTTCGCTGACCACGTTCGCATCTTGGTGGCGGCAGGCGATGGGGGCGACGGCTCCCGTTCCTTCCGCCGCGAGGCGCACGTCCCTCGCGGCGGTCCCGACGGGGGTGACGGCGGTGACGGCGGTGACGTGGTCCTGGTCGTCGAGCCCGGCCAGACGACGCTCGGCGACTTCCGGCAGCGCCGCCACGTCCGGGCCCAGCCGGGCGGCCGTGGAGCCGGCCGCAAGGCCCACGGACGGAACGGCGAGGACATCGAGCTGCCGGTCCCACCCGGCACGGTGGTGCGCGTCGCGTCCGGACCCGGCGGCGAGCCCGGCGCCTGGCTCGGCGAGCTGCTGGCGCCCGGCGACCGGCTGGTGGTGGCGCGCGGCGGGCGCGGCGGGCGCGGCAACGTGCATTTCGCCACGCCCACCCATCGGGCCCCGACTCACTACGAGAAGGGACAGCCGGGCGAGGAGCGCTGGATCGAGCTGGAGCTGAAGCTGATTGCCGACATCGGCCTGGTGGGAGCGCCAAATGCCGGCAAGTCGACGCTGCTGGCGGCCCTGACCGAGGCCCAGCCGCGGGTCGCCAGTTACCCCTTCACCACCATCACGCCGAACCTGGGGATCATCGTCTTCGATGACGAGCGCAGCGCGGTGATCGCCGACGTGCCCGGCCTGATCGAGGGCGCGTCCGAGGGGCACGGACTGGGCCACGCCTTCCTGCGCCACGTGGAGCGCACGCGCGTCCTGGTGGCGGTCGTCGACGGCGCCGCGGACGACCCGGTCGACGAGTGGCAGGTGGTCGCCGAGGAGCTGCGCCTGCACGATCCTGCGCTGCTGGAACGGCCGATGGCCATGGTCGTCACCAAGCACGACCTGCCCGAGGTCCGGGACCGATGGCCCGATGTGCGACGGCGGCTCATCGCCGCCGGTCACCGCCCGCTGGCGGTTTCCAGCCACGATGGCACCGGCCTCGACGAGCTGCGCGTCTCGCTGGCCGCGGCCCTGGACGAGGCGGAGCAGCGTGCCGCAGCCGAGGTGGCAGAGGCGCCGATGCGCGTCCATCGCTTCGACCCGCTGGACGCGGGTTGGCGGGTGGTGGCCGAGCCGGACGGCCTGCGGGTGCGCGGCCGCCGGATCGAGACCGCCGCCGCCAAAACCGATTTCGAGAACCCGGAGTCCAGGGATCGGTTCCAGCGAGCGCTCGAGCGCCTGGGCATCGACGCCGAGCTGCGGCGGCTGGGTGCCACTTCCGGTACCACGGTGCGCATCGGCCGCGCCGAGCTCGAGTGGGGCGAGGAGGAATGAGCGGCCTACTCGCGGCACCCGAGGCGCGACCCGCGGAGCTCACGGCGGTGAACGGGCCGGCGGAGCGCATCGGCGTGCTCGGCGGCACGTTCGACCCGCCGCACGTCGGGCACCTGTGGCTGGCCACGCTGGCGGCCGACGCCCTTGGCCTCGACCGCGTGCTGTTCATGCCCGCCTCGCAGCCGCCCCACAAGCGCGGCCGGCGCATGAGCGCCTCCGCTGACCGGCTGCTGATGACGCGCCTGGCCATAGCCGGCGACGAGTCCTTCGAGCTGTGCCCCATCGAGATGGAGCGGCCCGGGCCCTCGTTCACGGTCGACAGCGTGGCGGAGCTTCAGCGCCTCTACCCGGCGAGCACGCTCTACCTGCTGATGGCCGCCGACTCGCTGGCCCAGATCGACACGTGG
>DASUSP010000213.1:0-3145 GCA_036375035.1 Candidatus Limnocylindria bacterium | reverse complement strand
GCTGGCCGTGGCCGGCAGCGGCGCGCTGCTGGCGGTCGGCCGGGCGGGGGCGTACGGGGCCGCCATGGCATCGGTCTACAACGGGCGGCTGCGGCCGGCCGAGGCGGTGGTGGAGGCGGGAGCGCTGAGCCTGTCGCGGCGCCGGGAGACGCTGGACGACCTCGTCAGCCGCGACGTCCCAGGTTGAGCACCCGCCACGCGAGCGCCACCGCGACGCCGTACACCACGTGCGCGCCCATCTGCATCAGGTTCACAGCGCGCGGGTTACGCTCCGGCGCGTTCTGGAGCCGCAGCGCCGGCATGACCCGCTCGCCGAAGTAGCCGACTCCGGCGCCGAAGAACGCCCCGCCCAGCAGGGTCGGCAGCTTCAGCGTGGCCTGCAGCACGCCGTATGCCGCGCCCCACGCCGCGCCGTAGCTCCAGTGGATCACCTGACCGGCGGTCTGCTTCGTCCCCTCGTCGATCTCATCCTGCGCCAGCCCCTCGGCCAGGCGCTCGGCGACCTCCTCGGTGGGGGTATCGGGCGCGGCTGGGCCGGGAGGGGCTTCCGGAAGTCGGTACCCGGCGCGCTCCAGGAGCTGCGGGGCGCGGGACATCGCCTCGCCCATGGCCCAGGTGCCGGCGGCGCCGGCGATGGCGCCCTTGACGATGGCGGAGAGCGGGGACTGGTAGCTGCCCATGCGCACCAGTATGCGCAAGCACCGTGCCGGGGACCAGCCCGGGACGGGGCCCCGGCCGCCGCGCGCGGGCGGTCAGCAGCTGGTGACACCGATCAAGATGTCGCCGTTTCTTGGCGATTCAACCAGCGGATGGTGAGCTCTCGGGCAGAAACGTCGCAGTTCAGCGCGCTGCGAGGCGTTTCCTGATCGATGTCGCCACTGGCTGGTGAAACCGCACGGCCCTCAGCGGTCGGTGATCTGGAGCGTGCCCACCATGCGGTCCAGTACCTCCACCTGCTGGACCAGGCGCCCGGCAGCGGGCGAGCTGGTGTGGATGACCATGTAGTTCAGGGTGGCGCCGCCCAGCTCGAAGGCGGGCAGCTCGCCCTCGACCCCGATGATCCACACCACGCCGTCACCGTTGAGGAGCTCGCCGTCGGAGCCCTGGATCTCGTAGCGAACCGCCGGCAGGCCGTCCACGGTGAAGCGCTCCTCGCCGGTGATCGTCCCGCCCTCGAACTCCGGGCTGGTGGGGGTGACGCGCCCGTCGAGCAGGCTGATGGCGATCGCCACCTCCTCCGGGGGGATCGGATCCTCGAGGTCCTGCTCCCAGGGCTGCGGCCCGAACCAGAAGCATTCGCCGATGTAGGACTCGGCGGTGTACCAGTCCCCCGGCAGCCAGATCCGCCACGCGACGTTCTCGCCCTCCTCCGCGGTGGGCATGCCCGCCGGGTTCTCGCAGCTCTGCGACTGCCCGAAGGCCTGGCCAGGCTGCATCCGCCAGACCGGGCCGAACTCGCCGCTCGGCAGCGGCTCCTCCGAGACCGATGGCTCCTCGGAGACCGATGGCGCGGGCGTCGGGCTGGGCTGGCTGATGGGCGTGGGTGACGGGGAGACGCTGCCCACGCCGTTGCGGCCGTCTACCAGCCCCAGGCCGATGCCGACCACCGCCACCGCCGCCGCGGCCGTGGCGAGGGTCGCCACCAGCGGCCAGCCACTCCATCGGTTCCGCTGGGGAGTCTGGCGCACCTCGTTCATCACGCCGCCGACGAAGTCGGGTGGCATCTCGGCATTCATTCGCTGGCTCATGTAGTCCCTGACCTTCCCGGTGCCGTCGTCCTGCCCGTGCTGCTGGTTCACGGCCGTGCCTCCACTGCTGCGCGCAGGCGCCGCAGCGCCGCATTGAGACGAGACTTGGCGGTGCCGGCCGCGACTCCCATCGACTCGGCCGCCTCGCGGATCGAGAGCTCCGCGCCGTAGTGCAGCGCGATCACCGCCCGCTGGTCAGCCGAGAGGCTGGCGAAGGCGCCGTCCAGCGCCTGCCGAGCGTGGGCCGCGTCGCGGAAGTCCACCTCCCCGGCCAGCTGATCCGCCGGGCCGGGAGAAACCAGCGAGACAGCCGGCTGCCGCCTGCGCGTGCGCAGCGCGTTTCGCGACCGGTTGACCAGGATGCGTCGCAGCCACGGCTCGAAGCGTCCCGGGTCTCGCAGCCGGGGCAGCTCGCGCCAGGCGGCGATGAACGTCTCCTGCGCCACGTCGCGCGCGTCGTCCGGCCCCACGATGGCCGCGGCCATGCGGTACATGTCCGGTCCGAAGCGCTCGACCAGCGCCTCGAAGGCTTCCGCCCGTCCGGACTGTGCCTCCATCACGATCTCGCGCAAGCGTTTCAGCTCCCTGCCTTCACGTTCCCCATGCCCACAAGACACCGATGGGCCCCAGGGTGTTCACCCTCCGCATCGTGCGGACCATGACCAGCAGGTGGTGACACCGATCAAGATGTCGCGGCTTCTTGGCGCTTTGGCCAGCGGGTGGTGAATCTTGGGATGGAAACGGCCCGAACCGGCCTCCGCGGCTGCGATTCTTGATCGATATCGCCACGGGCTGGCGAAACCCGACCGTCAGTTGCGCGGCGCGGCCTGGACGAAGCCGTGGCCGCCCATCACCCGCCAGCCGCGTCCGTCGTGCTCCAGGTGGTAGATGGCCGGCATCGGCATGGCCAGGTGGAAGTCGGCGTCAACGCCCGGCTCCAGGGCGTGGAGGATGAGGCTGATCAGGTTGCCGTGGCTGCCCAGGAGGAGTCGCCCGCCGTCCGGGTGGCGGACGCGCAGCAGGTCGAGCACGCGCGTGCCGCGCAGCTGCGCGTCGCGGCTCGACTCGAGGCCGTCCAGCGAGTAGTCGTGGTCGGCCCAGGACGCCTGCAGGTGGTCCATCCAGTCGTCGCGCTGCGTCGCGGTCAGCCGCCGCTCGCGCAGGTCCTCCAGCACGATGACCCGCAGCCCTCGCCGCTCGGCGGTGGGCTGCACCGTCTCGAGCGCGCGCTGGTAGGGGCTGCAGTACACGCCGGTGATGACGTACGGCTCCAGCTCGTCGGCCAGCTCCAGCGCCGCGCGCCGGCCGGCGTCGGTCAGCGGGCGGTCGTCGTCGCGCTCCTCCCAGCCTGGCGCGCCGACCGGGACGGGCTCGGCGTGGCGGACCAGCAGGATGTC
>DASUSP010000212.1:0-9354 GCA_036375035.1 Candidatus Limnocylindria bacterium | reverse complement strand
AGCTCGTCGACGCTCTGGCCGATGGGCTGCACCTCGGACGCCTCGATGGCCGGCGCCACCGCGGCGGCCCCCAGCAGGACGACGATCAGCAGCGTCACGCCCCCGAAGCCGCGCAGCAGCCAACGGATTCCGCGGTCCAGCTGCAGGACGGCGTACGGGATCGCCGCGAGCAGGGTGGTCACGTCCCTAGCGCAGGAAGGCGCGGGTCAGGATGCCGAGCAGGAGGATGGCGATCATCGGCGACCAGTCGATCCCGCCGGTGGGAGGCAGGACGCGGCGGATGGGGCCCAGGACCGGCTCGGTGACCTGGTACAGGAACGCGGTGAGCCCGCCGCCTCCGGTTGGATTCGTCCAGCTGATCAGCACCCGCCCCAGGATCAGGAAGGTGTAGACCATGGCCAGCATGCCGATGAAGGTGAACAGGAAGCTCATCGCGCTGAGGATAGCAGCCGTTCCGGCCCCCGGCCGGAACGGCCGGTTCAGCCGCCGGGACGCGCGCCGAACAGCGCGGTGCCGACCCGTACCAGGGTGGCGCCCTCGGCGACGGCCGCCTCGGCGTCGGCGGTCATGCCCATCGACAGCTCCGGCAGCTCGGCGCCCGCCACCACCCGCAGCCGGTCGCGCAGGTCGCGCAGGCCGGCGAAGGTGGCTCGCTGCTCCGCCTCGTCGACGCCGGCGCGCGCGATCGTCATCAGCCCCGCCACCCGTACGTGCCGGAGCTCGCCCACGGCCGACGCCAGCTCGCCCGGTCGTGAGACCTGCTCCCCGATCCAGCCGGCATCGAATCCGGCCTTGCCCGGCTCGGCGCTGAGATTGACCTGCAGCAGCAGGGCCGGCCGCCGCCCGTCGTCGTGCGCCAGCCGCTCCAGACGGGCGAGCAGCTCCAGCGAGTCGACGGAGTGGATGACCCCGAAGAGGGCCAGCGCACGGCGCGCCTTGTTCGACTGCAGGTGCCCGACGAGATGCCACTCGGCGTCGGGCAGCGCACGGACCTTCGGCTCCGCCTCCTGCACGCGGTTCTCGCCCAGGGTCCGGAGGCCCGCGTCGAGCGCCGCACGCACGACCGGCAGGCCGAATCCCTTGGTCACCGCCACCAGCCGGAATCCCATCGGGTCCCTGCCGGCGCGCTCGGCGGCGGACGCGATTCTCGCCATGAGCGCCTCCGCCCTGGCGTGGATCAGCTGCGGTGAGAGCGGCGGCTCCTCGATCGGTTGCACGATGCCAGCCTAGCGGTCAGGGACTGCGCCACGGCCGATGGATCGAACGGGCGACCGTGCGCAGGCGCAGGGAGCCGAACGCCCTGGCCGGACGGCCGGGGCGCATCGGTACCGCGAGGGTCTACTCCGACTTGCGGCGCAGGAAGGACGGGATGTCCAGGTCGGTCTCGCCGTAGGCCGGACGGACGGCCAGCGGCTCGCGCTCGGTGACGCGGGTCTCCTCGCGCTCGGCGGCCGTGGCGAACGGCGAGGGCTCGGGCATCTGCTCCTCCAGGTTCTGGCGCTGCGACCGCTCGCGCTCGATCTCGGCCAGGATCTCGCGGCTGCGCTCGTCCAGACTGGTCTCGATCCCGACCGCCACGTCGCTGGCCGCTCCCGTCACGGCCCGCTGCTGCCGCGGCTTCTTGGTGGCGTCGAAGCCGGTGGCGATGACGGTGACCTTCACCTCGTCGCGCATGCGGTCGTCGATGACGGTGCCGAAGATGATGTTGGCCTCCGGATCGGCTGCCTCCTTGATCACCTCGGCCGCCTCGTTGACCTCGAACAGGCCCAGGTCGCTGCCGCCGGTGACGTTGAAGAGGATGCCCCGCGCCCCGGTGATGTTCACCTCCAGCAGCGGGCTCATGACTGCGGCCCGCGCCGCCTCCACCGCGCGCTGCTCGCCGGTGCCGATGCCGATGCCCATCATCGAGCTGCCGGCGTCGCGCATGATCGTCTTCACGTCGGCGAAGTCCAGGTTGATCAGGCCCGGCACGGTGATCAGGTCGCTGATGCCCTGCACGCCCTGGCGCAGCACGTCGTCCACCACCCTGAAGGCGTCTAGGATCGACGTCTTCTTGTCCACGACCTCGCGCAGGCGGTCGTTGGGGATGGTGATCAGGGTGTCGCACTTGTCCTTGAGCAGCTCCGAGTACTGCTCGGCGACGAGCTTGCGGCGAACGCCCTCGAAGCTGAACGGCTTGGTGATCACGCCCACCGTCAGGGCGCCCAGGTCCTTGGCGATCTCGGCGATGACCGGCGCCGCGCCGGAGCCGGTGCCGCCGCCCATGCCGGCGGTGATGAAGATCATGTCGGCGTCCTTGAGCGCCTCGTAGATCTTCTCTGAGTCCTCCTCGGCGGCGCGCTGACCGACCTGCGGGTCCGCGCCGGCACCCAGCCCGCGGGTCAGCTTGTCGCCGATGCGGATCTTGTGCGGGGCGTCACTCTGGAGGAGCGCCTGGGCGTCCGTGTTCACGCTGATGAACTCCACGCCCATCATCTCGGCGCGGATCATCCGGTTGACGGCGTTGCTGCCCCCGCCTCCGACACCGATGACCTTGATGAGTGCGAAGTGCTCTGCGTCCGACCGAAGCGGCATCGGAAGGGTCTCCTGCGCGATGTGGGTGTTGACCTGTCAACCCGTCTCGCCGCGGGTTTGACCGATTCTAGCGAGGCCACGGAGGCGGCGTCGGCGGTTTTTTCCACATCGCCATGCGAAGTTATCCACAGCGACACCGACAGGTCGTGGACGGGGCGGGCGGCTGTCCACCGCCGACCTCCCATTCTGGCCGGCAGGAGAGTAGGCTTCGGCCACAATCCGGAGGTATACGGTCGGAGACGATGCCCGAGCTTACGAACGAGGAGGTCGCGCGCCGCTACTTCGAGGCCAATATGCGCAATGACCTCGATGTGCTGGAGTCCCTCCGCACGCCTGACTGGCAGCTGCGCTGGCCGTCGACCGGCGAGCTGGTCGCCGACAGCGCGGCCTATCGCAGGGTCCACGAGGACTATCCCGGTGGGTACCCGGCCTTCGACCAGATACGCATCATCGGCTCGGAGGACCGCTACGTCGTCACCCCGGCGAACACGGTGCTGCGCGTCTCGGGGAGCGGTGACGTCTGGATCGGCCACGCCCGCCTGGCGTACGGCGACGGCAGCGTGTGGGACGGCGTGAAGCTCCTCGAGCTGCGCGGCGGTCGCGTCCATCGCGAGACGGATTTCTGGTCGCCGGTGATGGAACCGCCCGCCTGGCGCCGAGATCTCACCAGCCCGCTCCCACGCGCCGAGGATCCACGCTGATCCGCTGCCCCGATACAACCCCATCGTGCGCGTCGCGGCACCGATCAGGTGATGTACGCTGCCGCCGCCGAGCGGAGGGAGGCACCCGTGAGCACCGCGAATGTCCAGCCGCGTCAGCCGCCGTCCGGGTTCCGTGAGATCGCGACCATCCTCGCCCAGATCCTGCTCGGCGGCGCCGGAACCGGGGCCATCATCGCGCTGCTGACCTCGGGTGGGTCGGAGGTCGCCCTGGCCGTCTCGACCGTCACGCTGCCGCTCTCCTTCGGCCTTGGCCTGGCCGCATGGCGCGGTCTGCTCGGAGTGTGGCTTTCGGTGATGCTGGGACAGCCCATGCTGCGATCACGCGGGAACGAGGCAGCGTTCCGCGAGGAGACGAAGCGCGCCTTCTCCTCCATTCGCGACGCCGGGCCGGGCGGCCTCCCGTTCACCTGGGTCTTCGTCCCGGTCGCCGCCGCGACCGGCCTCGTGGCGGCGCTGGTGCTGGTTGTCGCCACCGGGGGCGCGGCGGTGCTGACCGGCGCCCTGCTGATGGTGGCATCGACCGCCCATGGGATCATGCTGACCCGCCTGGCGCGAGCCGGCCGAATGCCCCTGCCGGACGAGTAGCCGGGCAGGCAGACGCCGCGGGCCAGCCCGGCCCGATCTGGGTGGCATACCGCCCGCAGAACGCCAACGACGAGGGTGAGCGCTGCGTCAGCCGGGGAAGAGGCCCCGGAACCAGTCGGCGATGCGCCCGCCGATCCCCGTCAGCGGCGACCCGGCCGAGTAGCCGATCGGCTCCTCGCCGGCGTGGTGCGCGCCCCACAGCAGCAGGCCGATGGGCGTCGCGAAGGCCGGGTTGGAGAGCTGGTCCATCAGCCCGCCCACGCCCTGCGGCGACCCGATCCGGACGGGCATCTGGAACACCTCGCGGGCCAGCTCCGCGGCTCCGGCGATGCGCGCCCCGCCGCCGGTCAGCACCACGCCCGCCGGCAGCATGCCGCCGTGGCCGGATCGCTTGATCTCCTCGCCGATCAGCGAGTAGATCTCGCTCATCCGCGCCTCGATGATCTCGCACAGCTTGCGACGCTGGATCGTCTGGCCGCCCCCGTCGCCCAGCACCGCGACGTTGAGCAGCTCCTCCGGCTGCACCTCGCGCAGGTCGGCGGACCCGTGCTTGATCTTGATCTCCTCGGCCAGGTTCAGGCTGGTGCGCAGGCCGATGGCCACGTCGTTGGTCACGTTGATGGCGCCCACCGGAAGGACAGCGGAGTGATAGACCGCGCCGTCGGTGAAGATGGCGACATCGGTGGTGCCGCCGCCGATATCGGCCACCAGCACGCCGAGCTCCTTCTCGGTATCGGTCAGGGTGGCCTCGGCAGCCGCCAGGGACCCGATCACCAGCTCGTCGATCTGGACGTTGGCGTTTGCGATGCACTTGGACAGGTTCTGGACCGATGTCGCCGCCCCGAAGACGATGTGCGTCTCGACCTCCAGGCGCACCGCGCTCATCCCCAGCGGGTCCTTGATCCCCTCCTGCCCGTCGACGACATAGCCGCGCGGGATAACGTGCAGCATCTCGCGGTTCGAGGGGGTCTGGATCGCCTTGGCGGCATCGGTCGCGCGCGCCACGTCCTCGCGGCTGACCTCGCGCTTGTGCCCGGAGACGGCCACCACGCCGCGGCTGTTCTGGCTGGATATGTGGCTGCCGCCCACCCCCACGAACGCCGAGCTGATCTTGTAGCCGGACAGCCGCTCGGCCTTCTCCAGGCTGGCTGCGATGGAGTTAACGGTCTGGTCGATGTTGGCGACCATGCCCTTCTTCATCCCGGCCGAAGGCGCGATCCCGTAGCCGATGATGCTGACATCACCGGTGGGTCCCACTTCGCCGATGAGCGTCGTCACCTTGGTCGTGCCGGCGTCGATGCCGACCAGCACCGTCTCCCTGTCCAAGCTACCTCCGATGGTCTGGCGAGGCGTCGACGGGGATCGCCGCGCCCGCGGTCGAGCCTACAGGAAGTGGCGCCGGATCAGCGCCACGTTTTGGAAGATGCGCAGCCCGAAGGCGAACAGCGCGACCAGGTACAGGTCGATGCCCAGCCGGTCGCCGACGAAGGTCAGTGCCACCGCCACCAGTGCGTTCGTGACGAAGCCCGACAGGAACACGCGGTTGTCGTAGTGCGCGTCCAGCTCGGCCCGGATGGCGCCCAGCACCGAGTCGAGCCCGGCCAGGATGCCGACCGCGCTGTAGCGCGCCAGGTCCGGGCTGACGTTCACATTCAGCACCAGACCGAGCGCGATGCCGAGCGCAAGGCCGATCAGGGGGAGCCACATCGGGGACAGGTCCGCTGCGTGCCGCGCGTGCCGCACCCGTTGCGGTCGCGGCCTTTAGGGGGCCCAATATACCTTTCCCGGGTTTCGGGCATCCACCCACGTTACCGTCCCCTCCCGGCGCTCCACGAATAGGGTCCGCAGGGCCGTGACCTGCGCCTCGAAGCGCGCCGCCGCCATCTCCTGCGTCTCGCCCGGAGCGGCCTGGTAGAAGCCCATGGCTGCGCGCCAGGCGGGCCGGCTCGAGACGAGGATGAAGCCGTACTCGTCGTGGATGTGGACCGCGTAGCCGCGGGCCGCGGAGCCGATCAGCTCCGGGTCCAGACCGAGCAGCCGGCGCGCGGCGTCCAGCTCGGCCTGCGGCACCGCGCCCCCGACATCCAGCCAGCGGCTCTCGGATCGCTGGTCGTCGACGGCAGGGAGCGCCGCCAGCTCCGGGGTCAGCTCCTCGCCGCGCGGCAGGGCCGCGATCACGGCGCCGTCAGTGGCCAGCACCAGGCGGGCGCCCGGCGTGAGCCACGTGGCGGCCGCCGCCTTCTCGACGATCTCGACGCTCAGCCGGTCGGGCAGCAGGGGACGAACCCGAGCCTCGGCCACGGCCGGCAGCTGCATCAGGCGATCCTCCACGACGGCGCTGTCCAGCGCCAGCAGTGGCCAGTCGAGGTAATCGTCAAGGAGGGCCAGCAGCGCCGCAGGAGGGGTGTAGCGCTCGCCGGCATGCTCCACCTGGGCGACGCGAAGCCACGGGCCGTTGAGCAGGGTGACCAGGCCACCCACCAGCCCCGCGAAGAGCAGCAATGCCATCACGCGACCGCGCGATGGGAGCCGCCGCGACAGCGTTCCTCGTCCGGAGCGCCGGGGGCGCTTCGCCTGGCCGCCGGAGCGGCGTCGCGTCCCGGCCGGCGCGCGGCTCATCGATCCTCCCCCCCGTCGCGGGCCGCCGGACTCTGCCCAAGCGCTGCCTGCTCCAGGCCGAGCTCGATGATGCGATCCACCAGCTGGCCGAAGCCGATCCCCGCCAGCTCTGCCTGCTTGGGGAACATGCTGGTGGCCGTGAAGCCGGGGATGGTGTTCATCTCCGAGACGAAGACCTCGCCTGGCGGCACCAGGAAGTCGATCCGCGCGAAGCCCGAGCAGTCGACCGCCCGATAGACCGCCAGCGCCAGCTCGCGCAGCCGCCGTGACAGGTCCGGATCGATCTCGGCGCGTGGGTACACGTCGGCCATGCCCTCGGTGTACTTCGACTCGTAGTCGTACCACTCCTTGTGGCTGCGCACCTCGCCGGGCTCGAAGACGATCGGATCGTCGTTGCCCAGGACCCCGCACTCCAGCTCGCGGGCGCCAGGCACGTACGCCTCCACGATCACCTTGCTGTCGTAGCGAAACGCCTCGTCCATGGCGGCCGGCAGCTCCTCCGCCCTGTGGACCAGGGCCATGCCCACGCTGGATCCCAGGCGGGCGGGCTTGACCACGCAGCGTCGGCCCAGCCGCGCCATCACATCCTCGGCGATCTGCCCGGGGTCACGGGCCCAGGCGCCGCGGCGGTACCAGGCGTAGTCCACCACCGGGATGCCGTGTCCGCGCATCAGGTCCTTGAAGACGATCTTGTCCATGCCCACGGCGCTGGCCAGCACCCCCGCGCCCGTGTACGGGATCCCGGCCAGCTCCAGGAAACCCTGCAGCGTCCCGTCCTCGCCGAACGGGCCGTGCAGCACCAGGAACGCGATGTCGATCGCCTCGGCCAGGGAGCGCAAGGCGATTCGCGGCGCCAGCGCCGCCTGGTCGGGATCGATCGGGACCAGCGCCTCCTCGGCCTCGCGCAGCCGGGCCGTGTGCTCGGTCGGCGTCTCGATGCCGAGCAGGCCCGCCAGGCTGCTCTCCCCCAGCTCCGCGGCGGGGCCGGCGGGCAGGTGCCAGCGGCCAGCGCGGTCGATGTAGATCAGGTACGGCTCGAAGCGTTCGCGGTCGATGGCACGCAGGACCGCCTCGGCCGAGGCCACGCTCACCTCGTGCTCCGCCGAGCGGCCGCCGGCGAAGATCCCGACCCGCAGCCGCGTCATGCGCCTCTCTCCCCGTCCCAGGGCCAGCCCTCCCAGTCGCCGACGAACTCGATCTCGTACTCCAGCGTGATCCCGAAGCGCTCCGCCACCGCCGAACGCACCAAGTCGCCCAGGGCCCGCACGTCGGCGGCACGGCCGCCACGCTCGGCGATGATGAAGTTGGCGTGCAGGGTGCTGACCGATGCCGATCCGAGCCGGTGCCCCTTGAGGCCCGCGGCGTCGACCAGGCGTCCGGCGTGGTCGCCCGGCGGGTTACGGAAGACGCTGCCTGCGTTCTGGTCGGCCAGCGGCTGGGTCGCCCGGCGCTGCTCCTGGTTGGCGTCGACGCGCTCGGCGATCTGGGCCGGATCGTCGCGCTCGAGGCGCAGCGTCGCCCCCAGGACCACCTCCGACGTGTGCTTGAAGCGCGACTCGCGGTATGCGAAGCCGCACTCGACGTTCGCAAGGGTCCGCACCGCGTCGGAGTCGGGATCCCAGGCGTCAGCGGTCACCAGCACGTCCCGCATCTCGCCGCCGTGGGCGCCGGCGTTGGCCCACACCGCACCGCCCAGCGTCCCGGGGATGCTGATACCGAACTCGAACCCGGCCAGACCCTCGGACGTGCAGCGTTTGACGAGCATCGCCATCGGCGCGCCCGCCTCGGCCGTCAGCTCCAGCCCCTCGATCCGCAGGGCCCGCGCGCGGTTGCGGATGACCAGCCCCGGCATGCCGCGGTCGGAGATCACCAGGTCGCTGCCGTTGCCCAGGACGAAGCGCGGCACGCCGGCATCCCGGGCCAGGCGCAGCGCCGCCAGCAGCGCCTCGCTGTCGGTGGCCTCCAGGTAGCGCTGCGCCGGGCCCCCGACGCGCAGCGTGGTCAGCGGACCCAGCGGTCGGTCCGTGGTGAGCTCGATCCCGCGCTCCCCCGCCAGCGCGTCCAGCCGCTCCAGTGCCACGGGCGGGACCCGGACCGTCCCGCTCATGCGGAGCTCCCCATCCGGATCAGCTCTTCGGCGATCTCGGCGGCGGCGTTCGGCCTGCCAAGGGCGAGCGCGGCCCGGGCCACCCGTGCGCGCTCGGCGTCGTCGCGCAGCCGCCGTGCCTCGGCCGCCAGGCGCGCGGCATCCAGCTCCGCGTCCCGGATCAGCACCGCGGCGCCCTGGTCCGCCAGCCAGGCGGCATTCTCGTGCTGGTGCGCGCCGGCATACGGATACGGCACCAGGATCGATGCCACGCCGACGGCGGTCACCTCCGCGCAGGTCGACGATCCGGCGCGCCCCAGCACCAGGTCGGCGGCCACCAGGGCATCGGCCATCTCGTCGGCAAGGAATGGCACCGGCCGGTAGCGGTCGCGCTGGCCGGGGGAGAGCCGCTCGCGCGCCGCCTGGGCCGCGGCCATGCCCGACTCGCCGGCGATGTGCAGCACCCGCCAGCCGTCGAGCAGCTCCTCCAGCGCCCCGTCGATGGCGGCCGTGATGCGCGCAACCGCCTGCGAGCCGCCGAAGGCGAGCAGCAGCCGGTCGTCATCGGTCACGCCGAAGCCGGCCCGGGCCGCCGCTCGGTCGATTCCGAAAAAGCTGCGGATCGGGGTGCCCGAGACGAAGGAGCGACCGGGGAACGCTGAGAGGGTCGGCGGGAAGGAGACGGCGACCCGATCGGCGAGCCGCCCCACGGCGGCCGTGGCCTTGCCTGCGACCACGTTCCCCTCCCACACCAGGCTGGGGACGCCC
>DASUSP010000211.1:0-3835 GCA_036375035.1 Candidatus Limnocylindria bacterium | reverse complement strand
TTCGTCTACCTGTGGGCGATCACCGTGCGCGCGGTTGAGCTGCCGGGGATCATCGCCATTGGCGTGTTCCTTGCGATCCTGATGTTCGGCGAGCTCTACGCCTGGCGGAAGGGAGACCTGCGATGGCAATGACACCGAATCCCAACAAGACCGATGCGCCCGCTGGCAACGGCGACCTGCTTGCCGGCACCCCGGCACCGATCGTCATCCCCGACCAGGCCGGCGACGACGAGCTGCTGCGCCAGTTCGGCATGGAGGAGCACCCGCGCGGCGGCTTCCACGGCCTGCTGGAGGTGATCCCCACCAAGGCCGACTACGTCCTGGACCTGATCCGGGCCAACTCGCTGTGGCCGCTGCTGTCGGGCCTCTCGTGCTGCGCGTTCGAGATGATGAGCTCGGCGACCTCGAAGAACGACGTCGACCGCTTCGGGATGTTCCCCTTCCGCGCCAGCCCGCGCCAGGCCGACGTGCTGATCGTGGCCGGCACCCTGACCACCAAGATGGCCGGCCCGCTGGTGCGGCTCTGGGAGCAGATGCCCGAGCCGAAGTGGTGCGTGGCGATGGGCACCTGCACGACGTCGGGCGGCCGCTTCAAGCGCTCGTACAGCGTGGTGCAGGGCGTGGACCGGGTCATGCCGGTGGACGTCTACGTGCCCGGCTGCCCGCCGCGGCCGGAGGGCCTGATCTACGGCCTGCTGAAGCTCCAGGAGCTGGTCAAGCAGCGCCGCGGCCAGTGGCCGACCTACGTCGATCGCGGCCCGCAGCGCGTCGCCTGGGAAGGAGACGTCCGCTGACCGCGCCCGTCGCGGCCGGGGCGCTCGTCCGGGCGCTCACCGACCGCTTCCCCGAGCTGGCCGAGAGCCTGTGGACCGACGACGACACCGTCGAGGTCGTGATCCCGGGCGGGCGGAACGTGGAGGTGCTGCAGGCCGTCCGCGACGACCCCGCGCTCCGCTTCTGGTGGCTGGCGGACGCGGCGGCGGTGGACTACGGCCCCGATCCCGACGACCCGCGCTTCGAGGTCGTCTACCACCTGTACTCGGACCAGCATCCCGCCTGGCTGCGCATCCGCGCCCGCGTGGACCGCTCAGACCCCCGCATCCCGACCATCACGGAGCTGTGGGAAGGGGCCATGTTCCACGAGCGCGAGATGTACGACATGATGGGCATCGTCTTCGAGGGCAATCGCGACCTGCGGCGGATCTTCATGTCGCCCGACTACCGCAGCTTCCCGCAGCGCAAGGACTTCGTCCTGCCCGATGACGCCGCCGACACGGCGGCGGCCGGGGTGGTGCCGCTGGAGCGCCCCGAGACCTGGGACCTCTCCCGCTTCCGGGTCGACCTGACCCACTCGACCGCGGCCACGTACGCTCCGACCGAGGAGCGCACCGGGACCGAGCAGGAGATCGAAGGCGGGGAGACCCTCGCCGACAAGAGCAGACCACGATGACCGCCGCCGATCCCGAGACCCGCGTCCCGGACCCGATCGACCTCGACCGCGCCGAGGAGGAGCGGCTGGCGGCCGCCTTCGGCGCCGCCCCCGGGACGCAGCCCGTGCCCGGCAGCGAGTACGCCGGCTTCGACACGGTGAGCATCCCCGACCGGCCGCCGCAGACCGAGCGCGAGGCGGAGATGTACTCCCTCGAAGAGGGGGAGATGTTGCTGAACATGGGTCCGCAGCACCCCTCCACCCACGGGGTGATGCGCCTGGTGCTCAAGATCCGCGGCGAGGTGGTCGAGGACCTCGACCCGGTGCTGGGCTACCTGCACCGCGGCATCGAGAAGCTGTGCGAGAACGCCACCTACACCACGGTGCTCACCTACGTGGACCCGATGGACTACCTGTCCACCATGCACAACGAGCACGCCCCGGCGATGGCCTTCGAAAAGCTGTACGGGATCGCCGCGCCGCGGCGTGCGGAGTACATCCGGGCGCTGGTCGTGGAGCTGAACCGGGTGTTCAGCCACGGCCTGATGATGGGCTTCCTGGCGCTGGACATGGGCGGCATCACCCCCCTGCTGTACGCCTTCATCAACCGCGACGAGACGGTCGATCTGCTGGCGGCGATCTCCGGGCAGCGAATGCTCTTCAACTTCTTCCGGGTCGGCGGAGTGAACTGGGACGTGAACGACGAGTTCATCAACCGCCTCTCGCGCTGGCGCTCGAACGTCGGCAAGTCGATCGGCGACGCCGAGGCGCTGATCACCCAGAACGAGATCTTCATCCAGCGCACCAAGGGCCTGGGCGTGCTCACCCCGGAGCGAGCCATCGGCCTGGGCGTATCGGGACCGAACCTGCGCGCCTCCGGCGTTCCGTTCGACGTGCGCAGGGCGCACCCATACTCGATCTACGACGACCTGGAGTTCGAGGTCATCACCCAGACCGGCGGCGACGTGTACTCGCGCTACCTTCAGCGCGTGGCCGAGATCAAGCAGAGCCTGAGCCTGATCGACCAGATCGTGGAGAAGATGCCGCACGGGCCGGTGCAGGCACAGGTGCCGGGCATCATCCGGCCGCGGCCGGGACGGGCCTTCGCCACGGTGGAGTCGCCGCGCGGCTTCTACTCGGTCTATGCCATCAGCGACGGCGGACCGACCCCGTATCGGTTCCGGATGCGCGACCCGTCGTACATCACGCTGCAGGCCATGCCGGTGCTGATGCCCGGCCACCTGATCGCCGACACCATGGCCATCATGGCCAGCCTGGACCCGATCATGGGCGGGGTGGACAAGTAGATGGACGTTGGCGAGATCCTGCTCGGGGTCGGCCGCTTCGTGCTGGCCACCACGCTGCTGCTGCTGCTCACCGTCCCCACCGCGTTCATCGTCATTCAGATGGAAATGAAGATCATTGCCCAGATGCAGCTGCGCTTCGGTCCCAACCGGATCGGGCCGTGGGGCATCTTCCAGAGCACGATTCACGGGTTCAAGGTGCTGGCCAAGGAGGACACCACGCCCGACCAGGCGGACCGGCCCACCTTCACCATGGCGCCCTGGATGGTGTTCATGGCGGCTGCCATGAGCATGCTGGTCATCCCGTGGGCGCCGGGGCTGGTGGCCGTCGAGTCGAGCATCAGCGTCGTCTACTTCTTCGCCGTGCTGGGCCTCTCGGTGGTGGGGTTGCTGGTCGCCGGCTGGGCAAGCTACAACAAGTACTCGTTGCTGGGCGGGCTGCGCAGCGCGGCCCAGATGGTCAGCTACGAGATCCCGCTGACCCTCTCGGTGGTAGGCCTTGTGGTGCTCACCGGCAGCCTGTCGTTCACCGAGATGATCGAGTGGCAGCGGGTCAACGGCTGGGGCATCGTCTGGCAGTTCTGGGCATTCCCGATCTTCTTCATCGCCGCCATCGCCGAGATCAACCGCACCCCGTTCGACATGGTCGAGGCGGACAGCGAGATCGTGGCCGGATTCGCGACCGAGTACTCGGGGATGCGCTTCGGATTCTTCTTCTTCGCCGAGTACGTGGCGCTGTTCATCATGAGCGCCATCGTGGTCACCCTCTTCTTCGGCGGGTGGCTGATCCCGTTCGTGGAGCTGCCGGACGGGATCCTGGGCACGGTGCTCGGATTGCTGGCCTTCTTCATCAAGACCTACTTCTTCGTGTTCGTTGCGGTCTGGATGCGGACCACCCTGCCGCGCGTCCGTGTCGACCAGCTGATGGGCATGGCCTGGAAGTGGCTGCTGCCGCTTGCACTGGTCAACCTGTTCGTCACCGCCGCGATCGTGCTGATCTTCAACCTGCAGCCGGTGGGAGGCGCATAGACCGATGGCATTTCCGGGCGCCGGCATCGCCAAGGGCATGTGGACCACGCTCCGCAACCTGTTCGAGCCCAAG
>DASUSP010000210.1:0-3063 GCA_036375035.1 Candidatus Limnocylindria bacterium | reverse complement strand
ATCAGCAGGATCAGCAGGATCGTCCCGATGATTCCGAGTCCGAACATCGGTCTACCTCCTTCGTTCGTGTTCTTCCGATGCGGACTCCTGCCCGCCCCCACCTGTATCGCACGCTGCGTGCCAACACGCTCGGCCGCTCAGGGCTCGTCCTCCTCGACCGGCTCCGGCGGCTCCTCGGCAGGCCCCTCGTCCAGCTCCTCGAGCGGGACGGCGCGCTTCAGCGCCTCGAGCGCCTCGTGCTCGGTGACGTCGATGCGCAGCGGAGTGATGGAGGTGTAGCCGTACTGCACCGCCCACAGGTCGGTGTCCGGCTCGGTTTCCTGGATCGGGACCACCGTGAACCAGTAGTGCTGCCGGCCCATGGGGTCCTCGCCCGGGACGATCCTGCCGTCGTACTTCTTGACCGCCTGCCGCGTCCAGCGCATTCCGCGCGGGTGGCGGGGGATGTTGACGTTGACGAGCTCCAGCGAGTCCTTGGGCAGCAGGCACTCCAGCACCCGGTGGACGTGCGGCTCGAGGGCCGGGAAGTCTGGTTCCTCGCCGCTCACCGGGGTGCTGAACGCGATCCCGCGGCAGCCGAAGAGCGCCGCCTGCCGCGCGGCGGCCACCGTCCCCGAATGCCAGGCACCGTGGCCCAGGTTCGTCCCAAGGTTGATGCCGGAGAGCACCACGTCGACGCGGTCCCACTGGAACATGCCCAGCGCCACGCAGTCGGCGGGCGTTCCGTTGACCCGGTAGGCCTCGATCCCCAGCTCCTCCATCACCGGGGTGCGCTTGTAGGAGAGCGGCCGCAGCGCGGTGATCGAGTGGCCCGCCGCGCTCTGCTCGACGTCGGGTGCCACCACCCGCACGTCACCGAACGCGGTCGCGGCCTTGGCCAGGGTCGCGATGCCGGGGGAGTAGATGCCGTCGTCGTTGGCGACCAGGATCCTCATGGACCGATGCCTCCTGCAAGTCCCCGGCCGTCTCCGACGGCCGGCTCGTGGGCCGGTTGTCCTGCCCGATCGGTCCGCCTGGCCCTGTCCGGCCTGCGTCCGGCGACGAGACACTCGACGCCGATCCGGAGCGAACGGCGGCACCGAACCTCCGGGTCTCGCCTGTGCGAACGAGGCGAGGCGGCTGCTGGACCGACACGGCGTCCCGGCCGCCTCGCTGCGTGTCAAGAGGGCGCCGCGTGCTGCTCGTAGCGGGCTTGGACCGTCCGTCTCCTTGAGTCCCTGCCGGACCGCCGGTTCGTTCAGCAGGTGGCTGCAACGATCAAGATGTCAGCCCCTGGGGGCGCGGACAGGCCGTTTCTGCCCCAGGATTCACCACCCGCTGGCAAGTTCGCGAAGATCCGGCCACTTCCTGATGGATAGCGCCACTGGCTGGTCAATGCTCCCTGAGCCGAAGCCCCAGCCCGCCGCGCGGCGGTCAGTCGGCTAGGGCCGCGTCGATCGCCGCCCGGATGGTGGCCAGGTCATTGGCCTCCAGCCGCGTCCCGTCGACCACGACGGTTGGCGTGGACCGTATGCCGAGCCGGGCGGCGTCGGCCTCGAAATCGGCGCGGATGTCGGCGAATGCCTCGCGCGCGGCGTCCAGCTGCAGGCCGGCGTCGAAGGCGGATCGGTCCAGGCCGACCATGGTGGCGATCTGCTGCAGCCGCTCCACGCTGAAGCTGCCCACGTTCTCGCCGAGCTGGTTGGCGAACAGGTAGTCGTGGTACGGCCAGAAGGCGTCCTGCTCGGCGGCCAGCCGGGCTGCCACCGCCGCCCAGCGCGACTCGTCGCCCAGGAACGCCAGGTCGCGGAAGACCAGCCGCACCTGCCCGGTCTCCACGTACTGCGCGATGAGCTGCGGCTCGACCTGCTGGGAGAAGAGCGCGCAGTAGGGGCACTGGTAGTCGGCCCAGATCTCGACGGTGACCGGCGCGTCCTCACGCCCCAGCGCGTAGCCGTCGGCCAGGTCGGTCGGCGTGAAGGCCGATGGGCTGGCGACCGGCGGCGGCGTGACCAGCGGCCCGCCCAGCTCGGCGCTGGCCGCGGGGGCGAGGCTGCCGTCCGCCGAGGGCTCTGCTGCCGCCGGCCCGATGACGCCGGTCAGGGTGAGCGCCAGCACCACGATGGCGGCGCCGCTCAGCAGGCCGCCGACGAAGAGCGCCAGCATCGGACGCCGGTCGCGCGGCGGCTCCGGCGTGAGCTCGTAGGTCATGGGCGGACGCTATCGCGGCTCCCTCCCGTGGAGTAGGGCCGATCGGCCCGTCCACGGCCCGCCGCTCTATCGGTATGGAATGTGCGCAGGAACGGTCTGTCGCGCGCGGTTCTGACGCATCTATCGGTCTGCTGCAGGCCTGCGGGGTGCCTCGGGGCACGGCTCACGCTCGCGGTGCACCGATAGACCGTTCAGATAGTGCCCGTGCGCGGCTTCACGCTCCCATCAGACCGATAGATGGGTCATCCGGGTCCGGCCGGGCCTGAAGGGTCAGTGGATGGGCTGGCTGGCGTCCATCGCTGGCTCTCCGGCGCCGCCCTCGAAGGTCAGCTCACCCCCGGACAGATCGATGCGGACCGTGTCGCCGGCGGTGAAATCGCCGCCCAGGATCCGCTTCGCCAGCGGGTTCTCGACCAGGCGCTGGATCGCGCGGCGCAGGGGACGGGCGCCGTAGGTCGGGTCGTAGCCCTCGCGAGCGACGAAGGCGCGGGCCGCATCGGTCACCTCCAGGGAGATGCGCGCCTCGGCGAGGCGACGCTCCACGCCGGCCAGCAGCAGCCCCACGATCTGGGTCAGCTGCTCCTCGCCGAGCGGCTGGAAGACGATGATCTCGTCGACGCGGTTCAGGAACTCCGGGCGGAAGTGCTCGCGCAGCTGCAGGCGCACCGCATCAGCGGCACGGGCGAACGCCTCCGAGCCCGCCTCCCCGGCCTCGATCAGCCCGGCCGAGCCGATGTTGCTGGTCATGATCACGACCGTGTTCTTGAAGTCGACCGTCCGCCCCTGGGAGTCGGTCAGGCGGCCGTCGTCGAGCAGCTGCAGCAGGACGTTGAACACGTCGGGGTGCGCCTTCTCGATCTCGTCGAAGAGCAC
>DASUSP010000209.1:0-2942 GCA_036375035.1 Candidatus Limnocylindria bacterium | reverse complement strand
GCGGCGACCACGATGGTGTGCTCCATCGCGCCGTGCTCCTCCAGCTGGGCCACCACCTGCGCCACGGTCGACTGCTTCTGCCCGATGGCGACGTAGATGCAGACCAGGTCCTGGCCCTTCTGGTTGATGATCGTGTCGATGGCGATGGCAGTCTTGCCGGTCTGCCGGTCGCCGATGATCAGCTCGCGCTGTCCGCGCCCGATGGGGATCATGGCGTCGATGGCCTTGATGCCGGTCTGGACCGGGGTGTCCACCGGCTGGCGCACGATGACGCCGGGAGCGATGCGCTCGACCGGTCGGGTCTTGGTGGTCTCGATCGGTCCCTTGCCGTCGATCGGCTCGCCGAGCGGATTCACCACGCGGCCGATCAGCGCGTCGCCGACCGGGACCTCGACCACGCGACCGGTGGTCTTGACCTGGTCGCCCTCCGAGAGGTTCGTGTAGTCGCCCAGGATCAGGGCGCCGACCGTCTCCTCCTCCAGGTTGAAGGCCATGCCCATCACGCCGCCCGGGAACTCGAGCAGCTCCGAGGCCAGCGCCCCGGACAGGCCGTAGATCTGGGCGATGCCGTCGCCCACCTCCACGATGGTGCCCACGCCGGAGACATCGGCCCCTTCTTCGAAGCCCTTGATCTCGCTTCGAATGATCGACGTGATCTCGTCGGATCGAATCGCCATGCTTTCCTTCCTCAGACCGCGGTCATGCGGGCCCGCAGCCGCTCCAGGCGGCTGCGCACGCTTGCGTCATAGAGCCTGTCGCCGATCCGCACGGCGATCCCGCCGATGAGCGACTCGTCGACCACCTCGTTCATCTCGACCCTGTCGCCGGTGATCTCCGCCAGCCGGTCCCCCACGGCCATGCGCTGCTCGTCGTCCAGCGGGAGCGCGGTGCGCACCTCGGCCAGCTGGATGCCCCGCTCCCGGCGCAGCAGCTCCCCGAAGTGCTCGACCATGCGCGCGATGGCGCCGGGGCGACCGCGGCGGACCATGAGCAGCACCAGGCTCAGCGCCTCGCGGCTCACCTCGGAGCCGGCCACCCGCTGCATAACCTTCTCCTTGCGGGCGAAGGGGATCGCCGGGTGCTCCAGCAGGCCGCGCAGCTCGTCGTGCTGCAGCAGCTCGCCCAGGAGCGACAGGTCGCGCTCCCAGGCGTCCAGCGTCTTGTCGGCGCGGCCGATCTCGAAGGCCGCCTCCGCGTAGCGCCGTGCCGCGGTCACTCGCCGTGCCATCGGCTAGTTGCTCGCCTTCTTGGCCGCCGTCGGGGAGACCTCCTTCAGGAAGTCATCCACCAGCCGGCGCTGCGTGGCGCCGTCCATCTCGGAACGGACCAGCTTGCCGGCGGCCTCCAGGGCCAGGTCGGCGACGGTCTTGCGCAGCTCGGCCATCGCCTTCTCCTTCTCGGCGTTGATCTCCTCCCGGGCCCGCGCGGTGACCTTTTCGGCCTCCGCCCGCGCCTCGGCGACGATCTCGTTGCGCGAGTCATCGGCGATCTTGTTGGCGCGCGCGATCATGGCCTGGGCCTCGCGTCGCGCCTCGGCCACCGCGGCCTCGCGCTCCGCCCGGGCCAGCTCCCTGTCGCGAGCGGCCGCCTCGGCGTCCTCGAGCCCCTTCTCGATCCGCACCTTCCGCTCGTCAAGCCGGGCGAGGACCGGCTTGAACAGGAACCGGTTCAGGAGCCAGAGGAGCAGCAGGAAGTTGACGACCTGGAAGAGCAGCTTCCAGACGTCGACGCCGAAGGCGCTGAAGAACTCGCCCATGCGGGCCTCCTAGGCGACGAAGATCAGGAGCAGGCCAATGACCAGCGCGTAGATGCCGATGGCCTCGGTCAGCGCGATGCCCAGGATGTACGGGACAAAGATCGCTCCCGACGCCTCCGGGTTGCGCCCAAGCGCCTCCATGGCCTTGCTCACGGCGATGCCCAGGCCGATTCCGGGGCCGATGGCGCCGAGGCCGATGGCCAGGCCGGCTGCGATGTTGCCTTCCACTCGAACGTTTCCTCCTTGGTTGGCGCCCGACCCGGTGCCGAGCGTCCGACGGTGCCCTTCAGGGCTGGACCTGGACCGATGCGGCATCGGACGGATGCCGCTCGACGTTTGGATTCTCCTCGTGCTCGCCCTCCTGCCCGTGGCCGCCGGCGTGATGCTCGGCGATGGAGAGGGTGATGTAGGTCATCGCCAACAGGCTGAAGACGAGCGCCTGGACGAAGCCGAAGACGGCCTCCAGGCCGAGGAACACGGCCGGCACCACGATCGGCGCCAGGGCGATCATGGTCGCCAGCAGCACCTCGCCGGCGAACACGTTGCCGAAGAGTCGCATCGACAGGCTGATGAGGCGGCTCAGCTCGCTGATGAGATGGATCGGGAACATCAGCGGCGCCATGTAGCGGGGCTCGCCCACCAGCTCCTTGAGGTAGCCGCCCACGCCGTTGATGCGCACGCCCCACCACACGAAGACCAGGAACGCCACGATGGCCAGGCCAAGCGTGAAGTTGAGGTCGGCCGACGCGGGGCGGATGAACGGCACCAGCACTGTCTCGCCGTGGTCGACGTGCTCGATGCCCACGGTGCCGACGCCGGGAAGCAGCCCGATCCAGTTGGCGACCAGGATCATCAGGAAGAAGCTGAGGATGAGCGCCACGTAGCCCCGCCAGCGGGTGGAGGAGGCGGAGATGATGCTGGTCATCCACTCCACGGGCAGCTCGATGAGGCTCTGCATCCGCCCGGGCAGCACCGCCGAACGGCGGGTGAAGTACCAGGCGGCGAGGAGCAGCACCAGCGAGGCCAGCAGCGCGCCGACCATGCTGTTGGTGAACTCGAACGGACCGATGTTGAAGAGCGGCTCAGCCTTGATGCTGACGTGGATCAGGCTGCCGCCCTCTTCCTCAGGCACGCTAGGTCATCTCCTCATTGCGTCCCGGGCAACGTCCCAGATCGTGTACATGGC